>CACJED010000015.1 GCA_902592285.1 uncultured Pelagibacteraceae bacterium
TGAAACTTAAATATGAGCTTGAAAATTACGTAAATTTAGTAAAATTTGAAAATTGCAGAATTGAAATTTCCTTTAATGAAAATTTAAATAAAAATTTTGTAAAAGATTTATCAAATAAATTACTGGAATGGACCAATCAAAGATGGATTATAAGTTTTAGCAAAAATAGAGGAGAAATTTCAATTAAAGATAAAGAAAAAAATAAACTAAAAGAGTTAATCGAAAATTCAAAAAAAACTGATCTTTATAAAATGGTGTTAGATTATTTTCCTGATGCGGAATTAACTGATATTAAGACTGATCGAAAGGATGATGAATAATGACAGATTTCTCAAAAATATTAGATAAAGCAAAAGAGCTGGAAGCCAAAATGAAAGAGAGCCAAGAAAAAATTAAGAATATAAGAGTTGAGGGTATTTCAGGTTCTAAATCGGTAAAAATTACATTAGATGGTGAAGGGGAAATGCAAAAAATTGAATTATCAAATGAAATTTTGAAAGAGGAAAAATCCATAGTTGAGGATTTGATAGTTGCAGCTCATAATAATGCAAAAGCTCAATTAAAATCTAAAACTACTGAAGAAATTTCAAAAGCAACTGGTGGTTTGGGTATTCCTGGTTTTAAATGGCCATTATAGTTGATGCAAAATATTACTGAAATTGATGAACTAGTAAAATTGATATCAAAATTACCAGGTCTAGGTCCAAAATCTGCAAAAAGAATAGTTTTAAAACTTATTAATAACAGAGATGAAATTATAAAGCCAATGGCAAATACTTTAGCAAAAGTTTATAAAAATGTAACTCGTTGTAATTCGTGTGGCTCATTAAAATCAAATATTGAGGGATGCGCTAATTGTGAAAATATAAAAGAAAAATTTTACAAAATTTGTGTAGTTGAAGATATAGCTGATCAATGGTCTATTGAAAACTCTAATATCTTCAAGGGATATTATCATATTCTTGGAGGGACTATTGCTTCAGTTGGGCAGAGAAAAGAAGATCTTTTGATTAATTCTTTAGTTGAAAGAGTTGTAAAAGAAAAAATAGATGAAGTTATATTGGCAACTAGTGCAACTGTAGAGGGACAAACTACTGCATATTATATTCAAGATAGTTTAAAAAAAACTAAAGTGAAAATTACTAAGCTAGCACAAGGTTTACCAGTTGGAGGTGAGATTGAAAGTCTTGATGATGGTACTTTATTTTCTGCATTTAAAAACAGATCAAATTTAAATCCTAATTCTGATTAATTTTCCTTTTTAATCTATTAAGATGTAAAAGGGGCTCAGTATACCCTGAGGGTTGATCTTTCCCTTTAAAAATTAACTCACATGCAGTTTTAAATGCTCGTGACCTCTCATAATCATCACTCATATTGATGTATCTTTTATCATTTTTGTTTTGTTTATCGACTATTTTCGCCATTTCTTTCATTATTTCTAATACTTTGTTTTTTGAAGTTATTTTATGATGTATCCAATTTGCAATATGTTGAGATGAAATTCTAAGGGTTGCTCTATCTTCCATTAAACCTACATCATTTATGTCAGGAACTTTTGAACAACCTATTCCTTGATCAATCCAACGTACCACATACCCAAGTAAAGTTTGTGCTGAGTTTGATATTTCTGTGTTTATTTCTTCCTCAGACCAATTTGGTTTATTTATAATTGGGATATTTAAAAGATCATCTAGTTTTGCCTGTTCACGTTTTTTAATTTTTTGTTGTTCTTCAAATATATTAATCTGATGATAATGTAGTGCATGTAAAGAAGCTGCAGTTGGAGAAGGCACCCAGGCGCAATTTGCTCCAGATTTTAGATGATTTACTTTTTCTTTCATCATTTCTTTCATTTGATCTGGCATTGCCCACATACCTTTTCCTATTTGTGCTTTCCCAGAAAAGCCGCATTTTAACCCAACATCAACATTGTTATTTTCATAAGCGGTAATCCATTTTGAAGATTTCATGTCTCCTTTTTTAATCATTGGTCCGGCTTCCATAGAGGTATGCATTTCATCTCCAGTTCTATCTAAAAAACCAGTATTGATAAAAAAAACTCTATTTTTAAGGGTCCTGATGCATTCTTTTAAATTAGCTGAAGTCCTTCTTTCCTCGTCCATTATTCCAATTTTACAAGTAAATTTTTCTAAACCTAATAATTCTTCTACTTTAGAAAAAATTGTATTAGTAAAAGCAGTCTCCTCAGGACCATGCATTTTAGGTTTAACTATATAAATAGAACCAGTTCTAGAATTTCTTTTTCTTTTCAAGTCATGAAGAGCAGCTATAGTGGTAAAAAATGCATCCATGATGCCCTCAGGTATCTCAGATCCGTCATTAAGAATTATAGATGGATTAGTCATTAAATGACCAACATTTCTTATTAAAAGTAAACTTCTTCCATGAAGTTTCAAACCTTTGCCATCTTTTGAAATATAGCTTCTATCAGGATTTAATTTTCTTTCCAAGTTTTTCCCATTTTTTTCAAATTGTACTTTTAAATCTCCTTTCATTAAACCCAACCAATTTCTATAACAAACGATCTTATCTTCAGAATCAACTGCTGCAACGCTATCCTCATTATCGCATATAGTTGAAATCGCAGACTCAGCTATAACGTCACTTATTCCAGCAATATCATGCGCAGCACTAAAAGCTTTTGGGTTAATTATAATTTCAAAATGAAGTTTATTATTTTTAATAATTACTGCTGTAGGCTTGTTGACCTCACCTCTATGACCCACAAACTTTTCTTTATCTTTTAGAAAATATTCATAATCATCTTTTAAAATGACTAAATTATTATTTTTTATTTGTAAACCTGCTATATTTTTCCAACTCGTTCCATCTATGGGTATGAATTTATCAAAAAACTCTCTTACATATTTAATAACTTCTTGTCCTCTATTTGGATCATATCTTTCACTTCCTCCTTCCTCGGACTCAATTATATTTGTTCCATATAAACTATCATATAAACTCACCCATCTTGCATTAGCTGCATTAAGTGTATATCTGGCATTCATTATCGGTACAACTAATTGAGGACCGGCAGTATTTGCTATCTCTTCATCGACGTTTTCTGTTTCAATATTAAAGTCTGGTCCCTCTTCTTTTAAATAACCAATCTCTAATAAAAATTTTTTATATGCTTCAATATCAATTTTACTTCCTTTATTTTTGATATGCCAATTATCAATTTTAGTTTGTAAATTTTCTCTTTTCTTTATCAACTTTTTGTTTTCAGGAGCAAGTTCATGTATGATATTATCAAAACCCAGCCAAAATTTTTCAGCTGAAATATCAATACCTTTAAGCAACTCATTGTTTACAAACAACAACAAATCTTCTGCAACTTTCAAATTATTTACATTTTTATAAGAAGTAGGCATAATGTAATTTCTAAAACTCAAGTAAAATTAAGTCAAATAATTAATAGTAGCATTGTCATTATATTGTCACTTTTAAATAATATGACATAATAAAACTTCAATGAAAAATTATCTTAATTTTGAAACAGATATAAAAACCCTAGAGAGTGAGCTTGATAAATTAAAGGACCCCTATAATCAAGATGGTCTTACAGAAGTTGATACAAAAAAAATTTCAAAAACTCAGGAAGAGATTGATAAAAAATTAAAAGAAATTTATTCATCTCTAGATCCTTGGCAAACCACGATGGTTGCAAGGCATGAAGACAGACCTAAGTCAAAATTTTTTATAGATAATTTGTTTGAGGATTTTATACCTTTGGCTGGTGATAGATATTATGGTGAGGATAAAGCAGTTATTACAGGATTTGCCAAATTTAATGGTCAATCAGTTTTAGTTATAGGACAAGAAAAAGGTGAAAATTTAGAGTCAAGAATTGAGAGAAACTTTGGAATGATGAGACCGGAAGGATATAGAAAAACTATTAGACATATGGAATTAGCCAACAAATTTAATATCCCAATAATTTCTTTCATTGATACTCCTGGAGCTTATCCTGGAGTTGGGGCAGAGGAAAGAGGTCAGGCAGAAGCGATTGCAAAATCAATTGAGTGTTGCATGAAATTAAAAGTTCCATCATTAGCAATAGTTATAGGTGAAGGAGGTTCTGGAGGTGCAATAGCATTAGCTTCATCGAGTAAAGTTATTATGTTAGAAAATGCTATTTACTCTGTCATATCACCTGAGGGCTGTGCTACAATTTTATGGAGAGATCCAAAAAAAATGCTTGACGCAGCAAAGGCTATGAAGCTCTCAGCCAAAGATCTTTACGAATTAAAAATTATAGATGAAATCATTCCAGAGCCATTAGGAGGTGCTCATCGAGATCAAAATTTAATCTTAAGTTCAGTCAGAGAATCTATCTCCAAAAATTTAAATTTATTTAAAGAAATGACTGCTGATGAAATTTTAGAACAAAGAAAAAATAAGTTTTTAAAAATTGGAAGAAGAGAAGGTTTTATAAGTAAACCAGAAAATTTAAGTATGATTGATGATAAAAAAAATAATATAAATCAACTTTATTTTAAAAATAAAAAAAAATTACTTTTCATATTTTTTTTATTAATTTTAGCAGCTTTCTTAGCAATAATTTTATTATAAGGCACCACAACAATGTTTAAATTTTTTACCTGTTGCTTCACATCTATCGTTTCTAGAAATTTTTTGATTTTTATTTAAAATTAAAAGACATTTAGGATTATTTAATAAATCATTTTCCTTATTATTAATTTGTTCTTTAGGTTGCTCAACTACTTTAAGATTCATTAATACTGTAATATAGTCTAATTTTAATTTTTCTAATAAATTTGAAAATAAATCAAAAGCTTCTTTTTTGTATTCAACTAATGGATCTCTTTGACCATATGATCTAAGACCTACTACTTGTCGTAATTGTTCTAAATATTGTATATGAGACTTCCAATTTATATCAATCGACTGTAATAAAATTCTCTTTTCTATTTCTTTAGATTGATTTTCACCTAATATATTAGTTCTTTCATTTCTATTGATATTAAAATGATCAAATATTTTCTTTTTTAAGTCATTATCTCTAAGTGAGATGAGTTCTGAAAATTCTTTATCTCCCAAACTTTTTCCCATTAATGACTTCAACTTATTATGAAATTCATTACTTTTTGGATTTGCAATCTTTTGGATTTTTAATTTTATTAAATCATCAATGATTTCTGTAAGGAAATTTTCAGAATAAGAAAATATTTGATCACTATTCATAGCATCATTTCTTTGAGAAAATATAACGTGCCTTTGATCATTTAAAACATTATCAAATTTTATAAGTGTTTTTCGAATATCAAAGTTTCTAGCCTCAACTTTTTGTTGAGCTCTCTCCAAAGCCTTATTTATCCATGGATGATCGATGCTTTCCCCGTCTTTTAAGCCAAGTTTTTGAAGAATATTATTCATAGAGTCTGAACCAAATATTCTCATTAAATCGTCATCAAGGCTTACATAAAAAATTGAATTACCTTCATCTCCTTGTCTGCCAGATCTTCCTCTTGCTTGATTATCCACTCTTCTTGACTCCATTCTTTCAGTTCCAATTACAAATAAACCACCTAAAGATTTTATTTTATCTTTTTGTTTTTTTAATTGATCTTCTGGAATAGACCCCCTTTTTCCCCCTAATTGAATATCAACACCACGACCAGAGATACTTGTTGTAATAATCACTGAACCTTCTTTACCTGCATTAGCTATAATTTCTGCTTCATTTTCATGATTTTTAGCATTAAGAACAACATGATTTATATTTTCTATATCTAACAATTTTGAATAAATTTCTGATTTATTTATACTTGAAGTAAAAATCAATAATGGCTGACCAGTTTTATTACATTCTTTTATTTTTTTAATTATTGCATTATTTTTTTCTTTTTCAGTTCTAAAAATTTGGTCATTATAATCTTTTCTTATCATAGGATTATTTGTTGGAACAACCACTACTGGTAAATTATAAATTTCAAAAAACTCTTCAGCTTCAGTCGCAGCAGTACCAGTACAACCTGATATCTTTTTATAAAGTTTAAAATAATTTTGGTAAGTAATAGACGCTAAAGTTTGATTTTCAGCCTGAATTTCAATTTTTTCTTTAGCCTCTAAAGCCTGGTGTAGTCCATCTCCAAATCTTCTACCTTCAAGAATTCTACCTGTAAGTTCGTCAATAATTTTTAGACTATTATCTTTGACAATATAGTCTTTACCTTTTTCAAATAAATAATTTGCGCGTAATCCTTGATTTACATGATGAACTAAAGCTAAATTTTCTGGATCATAGAAATTATTATTTTTTAAAATCCCAGCATTTGAAAAAATTTTTTCAACATTGTTTATACCGTTGTTAGTGAGAAGTATATTTCTATCCTTCTCATCAATTTCATAATCATCTTTATTCAATTGTTTAATTAATTTATCAATAGCTAAATATTGATTAGTTTTATCTTCAGCAGCTCCAGAAATTACCAAAGGCGTTCTTGCTTCATCAATTAAACAAGAATCTATTTCATCCACGATTGCATAATTATGTTCTCTTTGAACTTTTTCATCTTTTGAATATTTCATGTTATCTCTGAGATAATCAAAACCCAATTCACTGTTAGTTGCATAAGTGATATCACAATTATAGTTTTCTTTTCTTTCAAAATCGTTTTGATCATTGTTGATAAAACCAGATGTTAAACCCAAAAAATTATAAATCTGACCCATTTCTTGAGAGTCTCTTTTTGCTAAATAATCATTAACAGTCACAACATGAACACCATTTCCCCCAAGAGCATTCAAGTATGCTGCTAAAGTAATGGTCAAAGTTTTGCCTTCCCCAGTTCTCATTTCTGCAATTTTATTTTGATGTAAAACAACTCCACCAACTAACTGAACATCAAAGTGACGTTCATTTCTGGATCTTTTAGAGGCCTCTCTAACTAATGCAAAAGCATCTGGTAAAATTTGATCCAATGTTTCTCCATTTTTAATTCTTTTTTTTAACTCAATTGTTTTTTTTGGAAAATCGTCGTCTTTCAATATTCTATATTTTTCCTCCAAATTATTAATGATGATTACAATTTTATTAATTTGGTCTAACTCTTTTTGGTTACCAGACTTAATAAATTTGGATATAAAGTTAAGAGGATTAAGCATTTTTTTGATATATAATTTAATTATAACATTTATATAAGTATAAAATAATTATTTTAAATAGCATGAGAATTAATATAAACAATTTTTTATCTACTAAATCAAAAAATCAAAAAATGATTGATTTTCAAGATTTAGATCATTTAGATGGCCTATCCATCTCAACGATTAGTGCGAATCTTTATAATACTAGCCGAGATGATTTAGTAATGTTTTATTTCAGAGAGGGTGCTAATTTTGCATCTGTATATACCAAGTCAAAAATTTTATCAGAGAATATTAAATGGAATATAAATCAAAAAAGTAAAAAAATATATTCGTTGTTAATAAATACTAGAAATGCAAATTCATTTACTGGCAATCAAGGTTATAAAAGCATGCAAAATATTGCAGAATATATTTCTATAAATCTAACAAATAAGCAAAAACAAGACGAAGACTATCCAAAAAAAATTAAACCAAACAATATTATATTTGGATGCACAGGAACTATAGGCGAAGTGTTTCCCGAAAAAAAAATAATCTCAAGAATACCTGATTTAATTAATAGCATTAAATACACTCAAAACAAACTTATATGGATGAAAGCTGCACTTGGAATTATGACAACAGACACAACACCTAAAATGGCCATGGAGGAATGTTATATTGGTAAGACTTTAGTTAAAATTTATGGAATAGCCAAAGGCTCAGGAATGATATATCCCAATATGGCAACAACTCTTGGATATATTTTTACTGATGCTGAGTTATCAAATGAAATATTGAAAAAACTTTTAAAAAAAAATATTGAAAGTACCTTTAATGCAATTACCTGTGATGGAGATACCAGCACAAATGATATGGTATCATTTTTTTCCACTGGAAAAACTGATCATATAAAAATAAAAAATGTTAATGATAAAAATTTAAAAGATTTTGATTATTCAGTTAATAAAGTTTTATTAAATTTAGCCAAAAGAGTTGTAAACGATGGAGAAGGCGCATCAAAGTTTATAACCATATCGGTATTTGATGCAAAAACTGATCTAGAAGCAAAAAAAATTGCTTTTTCAGTAGCTAATTCTCCTTTAGTAAAAACAGCTATTGCTGGTGAAGATCCTAATTGGGGAAGAATAATTATGGCAATTGGAAAATCAGAAGCAGATATAAAAATAGATAAACTGGCTATCAAATTTGGCAACACTAGTATTGTATATAAAGGTAAATTAGAAAAAACTTATAATGAGACTGAAATAGCCAATTATATGAAAAATTCTAACATAGATATTATTATAAATGTTGGAAGGGGTAAAAAAAAATTTACAGCTTACACCATGGATCTAACTAAAAAATATGTAGAAATTAATTCTGATTATAGGAGTTAAGGATGTTGAATTTTTTTATTTTATAATTAAATAAATACTTATGATTAAGTATAGTCTTACATGTAAAGAATGTGATCTGACTTTTGAAAGCTGGTTTGCAAGTTCAAAAGAGTATGAAAAACTAAAAAGAAAAAATTTCTTAAATTGCCCTGATTGTAACGCATATAAAATTGAAAAAAGTCTTATGGCCCCAAGTTTAATTAATAGAAAGTCAGAATTATCAAATAAAAAAGAAATCAAAAGATATAATAAAATTAAAAAGACAATTTCAGAGTATCAAAAATTTATAAAAAATAATTTTGAATATGTTGGAGATAATTTTGCTTTTGAAGCAAGGTCAATCCATTATAATAATAAAAAAAAAGAGAAGGGCATTTACGGTACAGCATCAAAACAAGATATCAAGGAATTAAAAGAAGAAGGAATAGATACCCAGATGATTCCTTGGGTTGAGGATAAAAATAATTAATTTTTTATAAATTTAGCAATATAGTTAACAGACTTATCATCACTTACTTTCCACTTATCTGTTAAAATATTGAATTTCATACCATCAACTTTCTCAACGATTAAATTATTGTCTTTTTGTATAGAGATTAAATCCTCTGGTTTTACAAACTTTTCCCATTCATGTGTTCCGACAGGAAGCCATCTTAATACATATTCAGCACCTACAATTGCAAATATATAAGATTTTAAAGTTTTATTTAATGTAGCAACAAACATTATTCCATTTTTTTTTAAAAGTTTACTACATGATTCCAAAAAAAAATTTACATTTTCAACATGTTCCACAATTTCCATATTTAAGATTACATCAAAATGGCTTTTAATTTGTAATTTTTCTGGAGAAGTACAGACATAATTAATTTTTAAATTATTTTTTTTTGCATGAAGCTTTGCTATTTCGATATTTTTTTCAGATGCATCTATACCAGTAACTTTAGCACCCAATCTACAAATTGGTTCAGAAAGCAAGCCTCCACCACAGCCTATATCTAAAATTTTAATATTTTTAAGGGGAGTTTTTTCATGATTTAATTTAAATGTTTTAATAATATTTTCTTTTATATAGGAAATTCTAATTGGGTTAAATTTATGTAAAGGTTTAAATTTGCCATTTGGATTCCACCATTCTTCTGCAATTTTTGAAAATTTTTCTATTTCTTTTTTATTAATTGTGTTATTTTTCATTTGTAAGTTGACTTTATAATCAACATGTATTTATTCAATATTTTTTAAATAAAAAGAATAGTTTATCATGAAAATTGTAGTATTGAAATTCGGAGGTACATCAGTCGGTTCAACAAAAAAGATAAAAAAAGTTGCTGAAATAATAGTAGATTATAAAAAGAAAAATTATAAAGTTATTGTTATTTCATCAGCGATGAGTGGTGTGACAAATGAGTTAATAAAAAAATCTTTTGAAATTAGTAAAAATTTTTCAGAATCAGAGCATGACGTTTTAGTTTCTTCAGGCGAACAAATGGCTTGTTCTTTAATAGCAGGAAGACTAATTCACAAAGGCCATAAATCTAGATCTTGGTTGTCTTGGCAAGTTCCAATTTTAACAGTGGGAAAACATAAAAATTCTAGAATTAATGAAATCAATAGAAATAGAATAATTAAATATCTCAAAGAAGGCGGCATTCCAATTATTACTGGTTTTCAAGGAGTAAATAATGAAAACAGAATTTCAACTATTGGTCGTGGAGGATCTGATGCAAGTGCGATTATGTTTGCAAAATTTTTCAAAGCTGAAAAATGTATAATTTATACAGATGTTGAAGGAGTATACACTACAGATCCAAATAAACTAAAAAAAGCAAAGAAAATTAAAATAATTTCATATGAGGAAATGTTAGAAATGGCATCTCTTGGCGCAAAGGTTATGCAGCCAGTTTCAATTCAAGATGCTAGATTAAATCGAATTGATATAGAGGTGAAATCTTCATTTATAAAAAAATCTGGGACATTGATTACAAAAAGATCTAAAATAATGAATAACAAAATTGTTACAGGAATCTCATCTACTCAGAATGATTCGAAAGTTTCACTTATTGGAGTTAAAGATAAACCTGGTGTTGCTGCGTCTATTTTTAAACCATTATCTAAAAATTTGATTAATGTTGATATGGTCGTTCAAAATATTTCTGCCAATGGTAAAGAGACAGATTTAACATTTACAATTAAAGCAGAAGATTTGAGTAAAACCAAAAAGATAATTCAAGAAAATAAAAGTATCAATTATAGAAAATTACTATTTGAAAAAGGTGTTTCAAAAATTTCTGTAATTGGAGTTGGGATGATAACAACACCTGGTGTTACATTTAGAATGTTCCAAGCGCTTGCAAATAAAAAAATAAATATACAAGTGATCTCAACGTCTGAAATAAAAATTTCAGTTTTAATTGATAAAAGAAATACTAAAAAAGCATTAATTGCACTCCACAATGAATTTAATTTAGATAATAAAAAATGAGCATAAGACCATTTAGAGATATCAAGAGACGAAAAACAAAAGAAATTAACGTTGGAAAAGTAAAGGTAGGAGGAAATAATCCTATTTCAGTTCAATCTATGACTAATACTCTAACTACAGATATAAAAGCCACTATTAATCAAATTAATGAAATTCAAAGTGAAGGTGCTGATATAGTTAGAGTTTCTTGTCCCGATGAGTCATCAACTAAAGCTCTAAAAGAAATTATTAATCATGTAGATGTGCCTCTAGTTGCTGATATTCATTTTCACTATAAACGAGCTATTGAAGCTGCAAAAAGTGGTGCTAGTTGTTTAAGGATAAACCCTGGAAATATTGGAGATATAAAAAAAATTAAAGAAGTTGTGAAAGCAGCGATTGACAATAATTGTTCTATAAGAGTGGGGGTTAATGCTGGATCTTTAGAAAAAGATATTTTAGAGAAATACAAAGAACCTTGCCCTGAAGCACTAGTAGAAAGTGCTTTGAGAAATATCAAAATTTTAGAGGATGAAAGTTTTAATAATTTAAAAGTTAGCGTTAAATCATCTGATGTTTTTTTATCAATAAAAGCCTATCGTCTTTTATCAAAAGTGTCTGATTATCCTTTACATTTAGGAATTACAGAGGCAGGCGGTTTTATTCCAGGAAGTATAAAATCGTCCATTGGTTTGGGTTCATTACTTTTAGACGGTATAGGTGATACAATAAGAATTTCATTATCTGACAACCCTGTTGAAGAAGTAAAAATTGGAAATGAAATATTAAAATCTCTTAATTTAAGAGAAAGAGGAGTTAAAATAATTTCCTGTCCATCGTGTGCAAGACAAGGATTTCAAGTAATAGAAACTGTTAAAGTTTTAGAAAAAAAACTTTCACACATTAAAGCACCTATTACTCTTTCTGTTATTGGGTGTGTTGTCAATGGTCCTGGAGAAGCTGCTATGACAGATGTTGGAATAACTGGAGGTAAAAAAGGAAACAATATGCTCTATTTATCTGGTGTACAGTCCGAAAAAGTTTTGACGAGTGATATGATTGAAAAAGTTGTGAGTGAAGTTGAAAAAAAAGCTTCTGAGTTAGAAAATAATTAAATGATCCCCCTCAAAACAATACAAGAACTAATAGGCAAACATACATTACTGGAAAAAGAGTTATCTTCTGGATCAATAGATAAAAAAACTTTTGCGGAAAAATCAAAAGAATATTCTGATTTAAATGAAATTATTAATAATGCTAAAAAATATATATCTTATAAAAAAGACAAACTTGAACTTAAAAAAATTTTAGAAGATGAAAGCTCAGATGTTGAGCTAAAAAAAATGGCAGAAATTGAATTGAGTGATCTTAATAGTGAAAATGAGAAGAATGAAAAAAAATTAAAATTATTTTTATTACCTAAAGATGAAGCTGATAAAAAAGATGCAATTATAGAAATAAGAGCAGGAACAGGCGGATTAGAGGCAAGTTTATTTGCTGCTGATTTATTTAAAATGTATGAAAAGGTAAGTCACAAAAAAAAATGGTCAGTTGAATTAATTTCAATTTCTAGAAGTGAGGCAGGTGGTTTGAAAGAAGTTATAGCATCAATAAAAGGCACTAATATTTATTCAACATTAAAATACGAAAGTGGAGTTCATAGAGTTCAAAGAGTTCCAGATACCGAAACTCAAGGAAGAGTTCACACTTCAGCAGCAACTGTTGCAGTTTTACCTGAAGCAGAGGAGGTAGATTTAAAAATTAATGAGTCAGATCTTAGAATTGATGTATTTAGAGCCGGTGGTCCTGGAGGACAATCTGTTAATACTACTGATAGTGCGGTAAGAATTACTCATATTCCAACTGGTCTTTCAGTTTCTCAACAAGATGAAAAATCACAGCATAAAAATAAAGCTAAAGGAATGAAAATATTAAGAGCAAGACTTTATGAATTAGAAAGGTCAAGAATAGATCAAGAGAGATCACAAGATAGAAAAAGCAAAATAGGAACCGGGGATAGATCCGAAAGAATTAGGACTTATAATTTTCCCCAAGGACGAGTTACAGACCATAGAATAAATTTAACTCTTCATAAATTAGAAGAATTTCTCGAAGGCGAAGCATTCGATGAAATGATTGAGTCTTTAACCTTACAGGCTCAAGAGGAAAGTCTTAGTAATTTAAATCAATCATGAAATTAGAAACAGTCATATATAAAGCTTACCAAAAACTTAAAAATAACAATATCAAATCTGCAATGCTTGATAGCGAGTTATTGATGGCAAAAGCTATTAATGAAAGCAGAGAATATATTATTTTAAATTCTAACAAAGATATAGGTGAAAAAGATTACAATAATTTTCAAACTATGATTACTCAGCGTTCAAATGGTAAGCCCATCGCTTATTTGACAAATAAAAAAATTTTTTGGAAATATGAGTTTTTTGTCAATAATGAAGTTCTTATTCCAAGGCCAGATACAGAAATAATCGTTGAGCAAGTATTAAAAATTTATAAAAATAAAAAAAAAATAAATTTTTTAGATATTGGTTTTGGCTCAGGATGCATCTTACTTTCGATACTTAAAGAGCGTAAAGACTTTATGGGAACCGGAGTAGATATAAGCAATCATGCATTAAAAGTATGTAAAATAAATGCTTATAAACTAGGAGTTAAGAGCAGAATTAGATTATTTAATTCAGATATTGACAAATTCTCATTAGGGAAATATGATCTTATTATTTCCAATCCTCCTTATATTAAAAATATAGAATTAAAATATTTGGAAAAAGACGTTATAAATTTTGAGCCTAGGTTGGCTCTGCGTGGTGGATTAGATGGGATATCAGAAATCAGAAAAGTAATTAAAAAATCGTCTGAACTGATTAAAAATGGCGGTAAGTTAATTTTAGAGATTGCACACAACCAAAAAAAAGAGGTTAAACAATTATTAAGAAAAAATAGCTTTTATATTAATTCTGTTATTAAGGATCTTGCAAACAATGACAGATGTATTATCAGCACAAAAATAAATGATTAATTTATGGTAACATTTAGAAATAATAACAACAGAAGACATAATTTTCGAAGAAACGATAGAAATTTTAAACCAAATAATGATAGATCTAAGTTTGGTACAAATTTCTCTAATAATGAAAATTTTCAAAGAAAAGCCCCAGGTAGAAATAATCATAATGCCTCAAAGTTAATCGAAAAATATAATAATTTGGCCAGAGAGGCCTCATCAAATGGTGATAAGATATTATCAGAAAACTACTTTCAGCACGCAGATCATTTTACCAGAATATTGAATGAGCAGGAAAATTTTAAAAAAGCGAGATATTCATCAAATACAGATGATAATAAAGATTTAACTAATTCTGTCAAAGCTGATGAAGAGGTTAAAAATGAGGAATTGAAAGATAAAGTTGTAAGCAAAGAAAAAGAAACTGAGTCTAAAGCTAAAATTGCTGTTGTAAAATAATTAATTTAATCCAATTATTTTCTCAGATTTTAATACTTCTAGTTTAATTTTTTTAGTTTCAAAAACTTTTCTTTCGTTTCCTTTTAGAATTTTTCCAGATGGTAATTTTAATTTTTGTGAATTTACTTTTTTCCCATTTACGATTACCTCGTAATGTAAATGGGGTCCTGTGGACTTACCTGTTGAACCAACATATCCAATTGTTTGACCTTGTTTAACTCTGACACCCCTTTTTATCCCTTTTGCAAACTTTGACATATGCGCATAGACAGTTTCATAAGTTGAATTATGTTTTATAACTACACAATTTCCTCCACCTCCACACCACCCAGCTTTTTTTATAATTCCAGATCCTGAGGCCATAATTGGAGTTCCCATTGGAGCAGCAAAATCAGTTCCACGATGCATTTTGTTAAATCCGTCAATAGGATGCTTTCTCATTCCAAATGGTGAAGATAATCTTGCACCATTAATAGGAGTTTTCATTAAAGCCTTTTTTATACTTCTTCCATTTTCATCATAATGTCCCATGCTTCCCTCTTGATCAAAATAGTAAAGAGAATTATCTTCGCCACTAAGAATTAAATTAGCAAATAATATATTGCCCGTCTCCAATGCTTTTCCATTTTCGTCAACAAATATCTCATACATTATCTGAAAACGATCTTTTTTTTTAATATCTCTTTGGAAATCAATTTGAAAACCATAAATACCTGCTAATTCTATAATTGTATTTACTGGTATTCTTTTGTCTGTTGCGGATTTATATAAACTTTGCAGTATAACGTTTTCTTTATAAAGAACTCTTTTTTCTAGTTTTGTCAAAATAACTTTTTGATTGAAATAATCATCTTTATTTTTTGATAATTGTATTTTTTCTTTGTTAGAGATTTGAAATATAAAATTCTTAATTTTATTTTTTGATTGATCAATTGTAATGTAAATTTTTTGATTGGTATTAAGTTTATTTAAATTTATTTTTTTAGATAGTTTATTTTTTAAACTTTGAACTTCTTTTTTATCAATTGAATATTGATTTAATATATTGTCGAATGTTTCTCCCTCTTTAACTTGATGCCTTATTTTTTTAAATTTTGGCTCTAATTTATTTAAGAAATGGTTTATAGTTTTTTTGAAGTAGATATTATTAATTGTGTTGCTGTAATTATCTTGAATTCTTTTTTGAGAATAATTATGATAACTTGTAAAACTTATTGTTATTATTAATAAAAATGTTAATGCCAAAATTTCATTTTTATTCTTAATTTTTGTTTTGAATTTACTTATCATTTGTAACATTTAAAATATTGCAATTATTAGTTTAGAATTTAAAAAAATCAAAAAATACCCTTTAAAATATGGATTTTTTAGCTATTTTATTATCTCTAAATGCTTGATTTCCTATAATTTTAGCCTATAAGCATCGAACTTTCTCAATAAAATATTGTAATAACAATAAATTAGTGAGTATTATTGAGCTTTTTTTGACTCAATTAGCTATTTTAAAAGTAAAAATTTAAGAAGAGAAGTGTGGACGGTTAAGGTTACCAAAATTTGTCGTACACACTTCAAAATCATATAAATTTTATTCTTAGAATTTATATTGAAGCTAGTGTGCGCCGTTTTTAAACTTGAGAGTTTGATCATGGCTCAGAACGTACGCTGGCGGCACGCCTAACACATGCAAGTCGAACGAAGTAGCAATACTTAGTGGCAGACGGGTGAGTAACATGTAGGTATCTACCCTTTGGCCTGGAATAACACGAGGAAACTTGTGCTAATACCGGATAAGTCTTTACGGAGAAAGCTTTATGCACCATTGGATGAGCCTGCACTTGATTAGTTTGTTGGTGGGGTAATGGCCTACCAAGACTTTGATCAATAGCTGATTTGAGAGGATGATCAGCCACATTGGGACTGAGACACGGCCCAAACTCCTACGGGAGGCAGCAGTGGGGAATCTTGCACAATGGAGGAAACTCTGATGCAGCGATGCCGCGTGAGTGAAGAAGGCCTTTGGGTTGTAAAGCTCTTTCGTCGGGGAAGAAAATGACTGTACCCGAATAAGAAGGTCCGGCTAACTTCGTGCCAGCAGCCGCGGTAATACGAAGGGACCTAGCGTAGTTCGGAATTACTGGGCTTAAAGAGTTCGTAGGTGGTTGAAAAAGTTGGTGGTGAAATCCCAGAGCTTAACTCTGGAACTGCCATCAAAACTTTTCAGCTAGAGTATGATAGAGGAAAGCAGAATTTCTAGTGTAGAGGTGAAATTCGTAGATATTAGAAAGAATACCAATTGCGAAGGCAGCTTTCTGGATCATTACTGACACTGAGGAACGAAAGCATGGGTAGCGAAGAGGATTAGATACCCTCGTAGTCCATGCCGTAAACGATGTGTGTTAGACGTTGGAAATTTATTTTCAGTGTCGCAGCGAAAGCGATAAACACACCGCCTGGGGAGTACGACCGCAAGGTTAAAACTCAAATGAATTGACGGGGACCCGCACAAGTAGTGGAGCATGTGGTTTAATTCGAAGATACGCGCAGAACCTTACCAACACTTGACATGTTCGTCGCGACTCTAAGAGATTAGAGTTTTCGGTTCGGCCGGACGAAACACAGGTGCTGCATGGCTGTCGTCAGCTCGTGTCGTGAGATGTTGGGTTAAGTCCCGCAACGAGCGCAACCCTCACTTTTAGTTGCCATCATTTAGTTGGGCACTCTGAAAGAACTGCCAGTGATAAGCTGGAGGAAGGTGGGGATGACGTCAAGTCCTCATGGCCCTTACGTGTTGGGCTACACACGTGCTACAATGGTATCTACAACAGGAAGCAAGACGGCGACGTTAAGCAAATCCTTAAAAGATACCTCAGTTCGGATTGCACTCTGCAACTCGAGTGCATGAAGCTGGAATTACTAGTAATCGTGGATCAGCGTGCCACGGTGAATGCGTTCCCGGGTCTTGTACACACCGCCCGTCACACCATGGGAGTTGGTTCTACCTTAAGGCAAGGTTTAAAACCCTTGACCACGGTATAGTCAGCGACTGGGGTGAAGTCGTAACAAGGTAGCCGTAGGGGAACCTGCGGCTGGATTACCTCCTTTCTAAGGATGAATAAAAGTAAAATTTTATTCTAAAAAATATACAGGCAATGTTGACCGTCCTCATTTCTCTTCTTAAAAAAGTGTTTCTCTTGCATGGGGGCCGGTAGCTCAGTTGGTTAGAGCACACCCTTGATAAGGGTGGGGTCGAAAGTTCGAGTCTTTCTCGGCCCACCAATTTAAGATTAAGGGGGATTAGCTCAGCTGGGAGAGCGCCTGATTTGCATTCAGGAGGTCAGCGGTTCGATCCCGCTATCCTCCACCAAAAACACTTAGTTATTTAAATCGTAAATAAAAATAATAATTAATATCAATATCTATATCCGAACATTAATTTTATAAATTAATGTTCAAATAAAAATTTGATTCAACACAGAATTTTTTTCTGTGCATAAATCAAGCGTTTAAGGGCGTGTGGCGGATGCCTTGGCACTGAAAGCCGATGAAGGACGTGATATACTGCGATAAGTTTCGGGGAGCTGTATGTAAGTTTTGATCCGAAAATTTCCGAATGGGGAAACCCACCACTTTATGTGGTACTTTAAACTGAAAACATAGGTTTAAAGAGACAACCTGGAGAACTGAAACATCTAAGTAACCAGAGGAAAAGAAATCAATTGAGATTCCGTTAGTAGTGGCGAGCGAACGCGGAATAGGCCAGCAATTTTGTTAAAAAAATTTGAATAGTTTGGAAAAACTAACCATAGAGGGTGATAGTCCCGTATGAGTAATGTTTAACAAAATTCTTGAGTAAAGCGGGACACGTGAAATCCTGCTCGAATATAGGGGGACCACCCTCTAAGCCTAAATACTCTTCAGTGACCGATAGTGAACTAGTACCGTGAGGGAAAGGTGAAAAGAACCCCTATTAGGGGAGTGAAATAGAACCTGAAACCGCATGCCTACAATCAGTCGAAGCTCTTTTTAGAGTGACGGCGTACCTTTTGTATAATGGGTCAGTGACTTAATTTATAAAGCAAGCTTAAGCCATCTAGGTGTAGGCGTAGCGAAAGCAAGTCTTAATAGGGCGATTAGTTTTATGAATTAGACCCGAAAACGAATGAGCTTACCATGAGCAGGTTGAAAGTTGGGTAACACCAACCGGAGGACCGAACCAGTTGACGTTGAAAAGTCTTTGGATGACTTGTGGTAAGGGGTGAAAGGCCAACCAAATTCGTAGATAGCTGGTTTTCCGCGAAAACTATTTAGGTAGTGCGATGAATTAATAGACGTTTAGAGGTAGAGCACTAAATGGGCTAGGGGGAAGAGATTCTTACCAAACCTAATAAAACTCCGAATGCTAGACGTTGTTCTTCATCAGACAGACTGTGGGTGCTAAGGTCCATGGTCGAGAGGGAAAGAGCCCAGACCACCAGATAAGGTCCCCAAATTATGATTAAGTGTGAAAGGATGTGGAAATTCCTTAACAGCCGGGAGGTTGGCTTAGAAGCAGCCATCCTTTAAAGATAGCGTAACAGCTCACCGGTCTAATAGAGTTTCTGCGCCGAAGATGTAACGGGGCTAAAATCATATACCGAATCTGTGGGTTTATAAAACTTTCGAGTTTTATAAGCGGTAGCGGAACGTTCTGTAAGCCTGTGAAGGAATACTCGTGAGAGATTCTGGAGGTATCAGAAGTGCGAATGCTGACATAAGTAACGATAAAAGAAGTGAAAAACTTCTTCGCCGAAAATCCAAGGGTTTCTGCGCAAGGTTAATCCGCGCAGAGTTAGTCGGCACCTAAGGCGAGGGCGAAAGCCGTAGTCGATGGAAATAAGGTTAATATTCCTTAACCAGATGGTAGTGACGGATCTTGTAAGTTGTGAGTTCTTAATGGATTGAGCTTGCCGCGAAAAGGTTCCAAGAAATAGCTCCATCATTAGACCGTACCCTAAACCGACACAGGTGGATTAATAGAGTATATTTAGGCGCTTGAGAGAATGATGTTGAAGGAACTCGGCAAAATGCTTCCGTAACTTCGGAATAAGGAAGACCTTCCTGTAGGCAACTACTAGAAGGTGACACAAGCCAGGGAGAAGCGACTGTTTATCAAAAACACAGGGCTCTGCTAACACGTAAGTGGATGTATAGGGTCTGACGCCTGCCCGGTGCTGGAAGGTTAATGCGGTTGGTGCAAGCTAACTTCTGAAGCCCCAGTAAACGGCGGCCGTAACTATAACGGTCCTAAGGTAGCGAAATTCCTTGTCGGGTAAGTTCCGACCTGCATGAATGGCGTAACGATTTCTCCGCTGTCTCCAACATCAACTCAGTGAAATTGAATTCTCCGTGAAGATGCGGAGTTCGCGTAGTTAGACGGAAAGACCCCGTGCACCTTTACTGCAACTTTACATTGGTGTTAGGAAAAACATATTTAGTATAGGAGGGAGACATTGAAGCAAAGGCGTCAGCTTTTGTGGAGTCATCAGTGAAATACCTCTTTTGTTTTTCTTGATATCTAACTGACTGCCGTTATCCGGCGTCAAGACATTGTATGGTGGGTAGTTTGACTGGGGCGGTCGCCTCCCAAATAGTAACGGAGGCGTGCGAAGGTAGGCTCAGAACGGTCAGAAATCGTTCGTAGAGTGCAATGGCATAAGCCTGCCTGACTGTGAGACTGACAAGTCGAGCAGAGACGAAAGTCGGTCATAGTGATCCGGTGGTTCTGAGTGGAAGGGCCATCGCTCAACGGATAAAAGGTACGCCGGGGATAACAGGCTGATACTGCCCAAGAGCTCATATCGACGGCAGTGTTTGGCACCTCGATGTCGGCTCATCACATCCTGGGGCTGGAGCAGGTCCCAAGGGTTTGGCTGTTCGCCAATTAAAGTGGTACGTGAGCTGGGTTCAGAACGTCGTGAGACAGTTCGGTCCCTATCTGCTATGCGTGTAGAAGAATTGAGAGGAGTTGACCCTAGTACGAGAGGACCGGGTTGAACATACCACTGGTGGACCGGTTGTAGCGCCAGCTGCAGTGCCGGGTAGCTAAGTATGGACGAGATAACTGCTGAAAGCATCTAAGCGGGAAACTCACCTCAAAACTAGTTCTTCCTATAGAGCCGTGGTAGACCACCACGTTGATAGGCTGGATGTGGAAGCGCAGTAATGCGTGCAGCTGACCAGTACTAATAGCTCAATTGGCTTGATTTATGCACTGAAAAAAATTTTTATTGGAACCAATAAAATTGATATTAATTTTAAAATTTGATTAAAGAAATTCGAGAATTATTTTCAATTAGATTTTTACAACTAATCTTTTATTTCTTTTATTATAGTTTTTCTTACTCAATATTTTACAGACCTCTTTTAAACTAATAACTTTTGTTTTTTTGAGCAACTTTTTTTTAAATTTAATCGAGTTAAATATTTGAAAGATTTTTTTTCTTTCGTATGCATTAGAATATTCTGCATTAATACCTATTATACTTACATTTCTTAATATTAAAGGTAAAATATTTATTGTCGATGTATTGCTTAAGATATTTCCTATAGAAACAAGAATACCTCCTTTTATTAAATACTTTAGACAAATTGAAATTAAACTACCTCCTAAATTTTCAAATATTACCGAATACTTTTCATTCAACATGCTAAAATTTGGAGCGTTGAGAAAATTTTTTAATGAATGTGTTTTACTAACACCAATCTTTTTTAAAATTCTTTCATTTCCTTTATTAGAGCTAATCGCTTCAACACTTATTTTATAGCTTTTTAGCAGATGAATTAAAAAAGTACCCACGTTACCCGAAGCTCCTGTCACCAAAACAGGCTTATGTTTATTATTTAAAATAGTTTTTAAAGTTTCATTTAATGCTTTAATAGCAGTAAAACCAGATGTTCCAATCATCATTGTTTCTTTTGAGGTTAAATTTTTTGGTAATTTATTAACCCAATGATCGGGCACTGAAATGAATTGAGAAAAAGATCCATTTAATTCAACACCAAGAGGTTTAGCGATTATAAATATTTTATCATTTTTTTTAAATTTTTTTGAATTTGAGAAATAAACTATACCACTTGCATCAATTCCTGGTGTATGAGGAAATCTTTTAATTAAACCTCTAATATTTTTAAACATTAAAAAATCTTTATAATTAATATTTGCATATTGAACTTTTATTAATACAAATTTTTTTTTAATATCTTTTTTATATAAATAATTGGAATAAATTATTTTATTTGTAACTTTACCTTCTCTTGTTTTATTTATTTTAATCGCAGAATATTTAATTGGAAATATTTCTTTTTTTTTCATTTTTTAGATATAAAATAATTATAATTTCCACTAGCAATCTTTTTATTTTTGTGGTCTTTAACAATACCCGAAGTTTCAATACCTAATTTCTTAATCTTTAATATTTTCACATAAATACGCAAGGTAGTTGGTTTACTGACTTTGGTATAAAAATTTGTTTTTGCACTTGTTATGAGACAAATTTTATTACTAAATTTTTTATTTGAATAAAGTGTTGATACAATAGTTTGGAGCATAGCCTCTTCTACTAATGTTCCGGGCATCAATGGATCATTTATGAAGTGACATTTAAAGAACCAAGAATTCTTATTAATCTTTTTAATTCCCAATGATGATTTAAGGTCGATTATATTTTTAATTTTGTCGATCATCAGAAATGGTGATTTTATTTTCATTAATGAGATAATTTGTTTTTTATTTAAATTTTTCATTAGTTACTAATAGTTCTAGATAGTGTCGCAATAATATCAACCCCATCCCATTCAGGAGTTAAATCAAAAGCTCTTCCAATTGGTACAATTCTGTCAATTCCCTTCAATTTATTTTTAATTATAAATTTTTTGATAAAATCAAATTCAATCCCATAATAAGTTAATGTTTGCAGTTTATCCGAAACATATTTACTCAATTGATTTAAATTATTTAAATTAATTTCTGTAAAAGTTCCAAAATTGACGTTATCAAAATTATCGAATTCAAATTTAGATTTATTTAATTTTATAAGATTAAAATTATTGATATTAATTTTTAGTTTTTTATTCTCATTTAAAGTTAAATTCATTAAATTTGAAATTTTTTTATTAGTTCCTGATAAATCTAAATTATATTTTTGATTTACAATTTTTCTTAACTCAATCCAAAATTTATTTTTATAAGCATTATTATTTCCAATCCAGAAAACAGTATTAGGAGATGAACAACCAAATTGATCCATTGTGTATGTGTCATTAAAAAACTTTTGAGCTAAAATTGATAATTGACTATTATTTAATTTAATAAGCATATTTGAATTTATTAGTGAGATTGAATATCTATCTGCAAAAGTTAGATCTATACATCTTGGTTTAGTTGTAAAAGTTTTAAATTTATTAATAGTTTTATCTCCACCCCAAATTATTCTTGCCTCAACTTCTTTTGATAGTTCAGATGAAATAGAGTCTGAATTCTCATATCTAATAAGTAGCAGTTTGTTAAAGATTTTTTTTAAATTTTTTTTTTTAGATAGTTTTTTTAGTATTTTACATAATATTTCGATTTGAAAAAATTTTTTACTAGGAAGGCGAATAATGTTGTTATTACCTGACAATAATCCAAAAACCATAGAGTATGCAAAATTAGTTGGAACATTTGATGGTGTGATGTGAAGAACAGAACCACGCCCTATTCTATTTTTAAAAAAATTATAATTTTTTAATAACGATTTTATATTGTTGGCCCTGCACCAAAAGCCAAAAGTAATTAAATCAGGAAATTTTTTACTTTCATTATTTTTCAAAATTTCTTTTGATATTTCATCTAAAAAAAAAATAATATTTTGATCAAAAATTTCAAATGGACCGTCTTTAAAATTATAATTTCCAATTATAATTTTAATTTTTTGTTTAATTTTAGTTAACATCGCTACATCCTCTAAGTTCAGAATCAGGCACTCTACCTAAAACAGAAAAATATTTACCTAATTTTCCACATTTACAGTTATCTATTCCATGAATTATTCCGATATCCTCAGTTAATATACTTTGCCCCGGGTAACTCACTGGCAACAATGAAAGTGTTTGAATTAATCCAGCCTCTTTTGTATTGCATAAATCTAAATTAGAATTTCTTATTAAAATGTCAGAAAAAAGTGAGCAATGAAAATATCCTTTTTCACATTCTAAAAAAACAGATCCAGTTTGTTCCATCATTCCGTAATAATTATGAACTTTCTTAAGACCTAAGTGTTGTTTAACTTCATTTTTAAACTTTGTATTACTTACTTTTAATTTATACATTTTTTTCCAACCCCCACCATGAATCATAATCCCTCGATTATCTTTTAACTTAATTTTTTTTCTTTTTAATTCAGTGATTAAGTTAAACCATATAGAACTTGTGAAACCAAAAATAATAAACTCTTTATTTTTATTTTTTTGTATATATTTTTTCAAAATTGATAAATCTAATTTATTTTCTTTATTTAAGAGGTAGTATTTTTTTTTACAAAGTTGACCAAAACCTTTTATAGCTGCACCCTTTGCAGACATAGCTTCTTTAGAGTAAAGAAAATATTTATTTTCTAAAAAAAAAATATCCATATCTTTATCTATTATATTTGAAAAAATTTTACTAAGTGCTTTAGATTGTAAAAAGGCGGTCTTAAAGTCTAAATTAATTTTTGATCTTTTGCTGCTTGTAGTGCCCGATGAATTGAATGTTGAAATTTTACTATTATTTATTTTTGAAATTAG
>CACJED010000016.1 GCA_902592285.1 uncultured Pelagibacteraceae bacterium
CTTTTTTTGGAATTGCTTTTTGTGGGTTATTCCCATTAGCAGGCATAGGCATCAATTCATTCTCACCTAAAATTCTAGCTACTCTTGTTGTGGGTTGTGCACCTTGACCAAGCCAGTATTTTATTCTCTCGGCCTCTAATCCAATTCTTTCCTTTTTTTCTTTTGGTAACAATGGATTAAAAAAACCTACTTTCTCTATAAATCTACCATCTCTGGCAAATCGACTGTCGGCTACAACAACCTTATAAACAGGCCTTTTTTTTGTGCCACCTCTAGATAATCTTAATTTTAACATTTACTCTCCTTTTTATTTTAATTGATTAAATAATTCTGGAGGTATTCCTTTATCAGACATACCTTTCAGGTTTCCTTTTGACATCTTCTTCATCATTTCAGACATCATTTTAAATTGTTTTAACAATTTATTGATAGTGGCTGGATCAGTTCCTGAACCATTAGCAATTCTTTTTTTTCTAGAACCATCAATTATTTTTGGATTCTCTCTCTCTTTTTTGGTCATTGATAAAATTATAGCCTCATTTTTTGTAATAACACTCTCATCAATACCCGCTGCATCCATTTGAGATTTAACCTTTGAAACTCCTGGCATGAAAGACATGATGCCTTCGATCCCTCCCATTTTTTTCATTTGTCTAAGTTGAGTTAAATAATCTTGCATAGAGAATTGTCCTTTTTTTAAATTTTCCTCTGTTTTTTTTATATTTTCTTCCCCAAGATCTTGGGCTGCTTTTTCAACAAGAGAAACAATATCTCCCATCCCAAGAATTCTATTTGCAATTCTATCTGGGTGAAAAACTTCAAGATTTTGAATCTTTTCGCCAATACCTAGAAATTTAATTGGAACCTGTGAAACAAATTTCATACTTACAGCGGCTCCACCTCTTGCATCACCATCGGCTCTTGTTAAAATAATTCCGGATAAATTTACTGTATTATTAAATTCTTTTGCTACTGATGCAGCTACTTGTCCAGTAAGAGAATCAGCAACTAAAAAGGTCTCTGCTGGTTTGATTGTATTTTCAATTTGTTTAATTTCACTCATCATCTGCAAATCTATTTGTGTTCTACCAGCAGTATCAAATAAGATAATATCTGCGCCATTCAAGTTTGCTACACTAATTGCTCTTTGACAAATATCACTGGGTTGTTGACCTTCAATTATTGGTAGAGTTAATATATTATTTTGTTCGCCTAAAGATTTTAACTGCTCTTGAGCAGCCGGTCTGTAAATATCTAAACTGACCATCATTACTTTCTTTTTTTTTATATTCTCTAAATATCTTGCAAGTTTAGCAGTTGTTGTTGTTTTACCAGAACCTTGTAACCCGACCAGCATCATTGGTACTGGTGGAACTGCATTTAAATTTACATCATTATTTTTTTCACCTAAAAGATTAACTAATTCATCATAAACAATCTTTACCACCATATCACCAGGTGATGTTGATCTAATAATTTCTTGACCTAATGCTTTTGGTTTTACCTTTTCAATAAAATCTTTAGCAACTTCAAGAGACACATCAGCTTCTAATAAAGCTTGTCTTATTCCTCTCAATCCTTCATCAACCTGATTTTCATCAAGTGATGGAGCTTTTTTTAGAGATGAAAAAACTTCATCAAATTTATTTGTTAAATTTTCAAACATATTTATTACACACAGCAGTAATCTCACTAGTGGGCGAACCCTCGCTGACTAGTGTCGATCTCTTTGTTTCCAAAGACACCGCAAATTTAATGTTTTTGCGGAAACTGCAACAAACTATAATAGAGGTTCAAAAAGTCAATAAATAAGTTAAATAACTATATATGGACATCAAAGCTTTTAAAATGGACGGATTGGGTAATGATTTTGTGATAATCGATAATAGAGAAAAAATTACCAATTTGACAAAGGATCAGATAGTTAAAATTTGTGACAGAGATTTTATTGGATGTGATCAACTAATATTTATTGATCCAGATAGTTCTGCAGACGCAAGTTTAAGATTTTTTAATTCAGATGGAGGAGAGTCTGGGGCATGTGGAAATGGAACTAGATGTGTTGCAAATTTGATTTCAAAAGAAAAAAATAACAAATTAATAATATTAAATACGCTATCTGGAAAATTAAAATCTGAAATTTTAGAAAAAAAAATTGTTACTACAGAAATTGGTAAAGCAAAGTTAAATTGGGATGAAATACCTTTATCAAAAGAAATGGATACAAATAACTTAAATATCAAAATTATTGATACAAATAATAATGAGCACTTAGGTGGCACTGCAATTAATGTGGGTAACCCACATATTATTTTTTTTGTCAAAAGAATTCAGGATTTCAATATAGAGAAAATTGGCCCTGAGATAGAAAATCAAGAAATCTTCCCAGAGAAATGTAACGTAACAATTGCGCAAATTTTTAATAAAAATTTGATTAAAGTAAAAGTTTGGGAAAGAGGAGCTGGTCTTACTAAAGCTTGTGGAACTGCAGCGTGTGCTACTGCATTTGCAGGTAAATTAAATAATCTTACAGAAAATAAAACTGATATAGAGTTTGCAACTGGAAAATTATCAATTTCAATAGATGAAAATAATTCTATTCACATGAAAGGACCTGTTTCAGATATTAAAAAAATAAAGATAAAATTGTAATGGGAATCTTTGATAAATTTAAAATCGGATTTAAGAAAAGTGCATCAGCGTTCACATCTGGACTTAAAGAAATAATTGTCAAAAAAGAAATTAATGACGAAAATTTAAATAAAATTGAGGAATTTTTAATTCGATCAGATGTGGGAGTTGAAGCTGCATCTGAAATTAAAGAAATAATTTCTAGAAAAAAAATTGATCCAAATAAAGATCTATCTAAAGAGATAAACTCTATTTTAAAAGAATATATAATTTCTTTAATGAAGCCCTTGGAAAATAAATCCTTTTTTGAGAAAAAAGAAAAGCTTAATGCAACGTTAATTTCTGGTGTGAACGGCGTTGGGAAAACAACAACTATCGGTAAAATAGGAAAAATATTGAAGACAAGCGGTAGTAAAGTCATTTTTGCAGCTTCAGATACATTTCGTGCTGCTGCAATTGAACAACTAGAAAATTGGGCAATTAAAATAGATGTTCAAATAGTAAAATCATCTCAAGGAGCTGATCCCGCTTCGGTTGCTTTTAAGGCTGTGGATGAAGCTATTAAAAATAATTTTGATCAAGTTTTGATTGATACTGCGGGAAGACTCCAAAATAAAAAAAATTTAATGGAAGAATATAAAAAGATAGCAAATGTCACAAAAAAAATAGATCCCTATGCACCTCATAATGTTATTTTAGTTTTAGATGCAACCTCAGGACAAAATGTATTAAATCAAGTCGAAGAATTTAATAAAATAATCCCAATAACAGGTATCGTGATGACAAAATTAGATGGCACAGCAAAGGGAGGAATTTTGTTAGCGCTAGCAAAAAAATATAAAATTCCAATTATTGCACTTGGTTTGGGTGAAAAAGTAGACGACTTACAATTGTTCGAAGCAGAAAAATTTGCTGAGGCTTTTACTCAAATTAATTAATTAAATTGCTAGAGATCAAAGGTTTGTAGATATTACATTTATAATTATCGTCAAATTTATAATGACCACAAGCTTTAGAAAATGAGGAGATTATAAAGTCAAATTTACCAGTGGTAGGATAAAGTTCTAGTTTTTTACTTGTGATGTCATATTTAAAATTAGCATTTAAACTTTTCACAGCGCTTATCATTACTAATGTTTTGTCATCTTTTAATAAATAATATGCAAAATCATCTGGAAACACTGGAAAATCGTATTCTTGTAAGAAATATTTAGCTTGCGAAGGAAACCACTCATAAGAAATTAAAGGTGAAGAAGACTTTGTTAAATGATTATAAATATAAAGATCTTTTGGATAATCATTTATATAATTTTCATTTTCGCCTCTTGCTAAAATAGACTTTTCTCTACCTTTAAAATATAAGCTGAACTCTTTGTTATGAGAGTCCATATGATCTATATGAAATAAATCATCTGGTTGAAAAAACTCATCTTGTGAATATACGTTGGTAATAAAAACACAGAACGTAATAAATAAAACAAATAATTTTTTCATTATCTTTTTTATTAAATTAAATTCTTGAAGTATATTTGTTGAGATTGTGGCTTAATTTAAACTTTCAAAAAATGAGTTAAGAGCTTTAACAAGGTTTTCATCGTACTCCATCATATGATTGTCATATTTTGTGAAATAAGAATATTTTGGCACATTTGCTTTTTCATACATTTTTTTTCCCATAAAAAATGGAACAATTTGATCAGCCTCACCATGCATTATTAAAATTGGAACATTTATATTCTTAATTTTGCTTTTATTATCAAATTTATCTTTCAATAATAAACTTACAGGTACATATGGATAAAACATTTTGGCTGCATCAATCATAGAAGTAAAAGGAGTTTCCAGTACAACGCCAGCAAAATTTTTATTTTGTGACAAATGAGTTGCAATACCAGTTCCTAATGACTCGCCATAAATAATAATATTTTCTTCTTTTACACCTTTTCTAACTAACCAATTTATTCCACTTCTTCCATCTTTATAAAGGCCTTCCTCAGAAGGTTTACCTTTATTGCCACTAAACCCTCTCCAGGCAATTATTAAAAAATTAACATCCATTTTATGGAAATGGTTTAATTTATGAATTCTATTTTCAAGAGAACCGGCATTTCCGTGAAAAAATAAAACTGTTTTATATCTTTCTAAGTCTTTTTCATGAAACCAGCCCAATAAATCAATATTATCCTCTGTCTTAATTTTAACTATTTCAATAGGGACTGATATTTGATCACCAGAATAATTATTTTCGTTTGGATGATATAATAAATTTCTCTGATAGAAATATAAAAAAACTAAGATCAAAAAATAGACAAAAATTATTATTTGAAAAAATAACAACAAAATATTCCTAGACTTTTTTAACATTTTTTTTCTTTGCTAAGTATATGCCAAAAAATACCAGAATTGTTCCGATGAAATGATAATTTTCAAATTTTTCATCAAATAAAAAATAACCATAAATTGCCCCATAAACTGTAAAAACATAAAGAGTGAAGCCTGTTAAAGATGCACCTAATTTTTTTTGAGCGACAGTGTAAAGTGTAAAAGCAATTATTCCTGGTGAAATAGCAGCAAAAATTACCCAGAAATAAAATTCAGGTATAAAAACTGTCTGTTTATAAAATATTTCCTCACCTATATAGAATGGTAATAAACTTAAAGCTCCAAAAAAAGATATTAAGGTAAATCTTTCAAAAATTTTTAGTTCTGAGTTCCAGTAAAACAAATAAATTGAATATAATGCCCATCCAATAGCGGCAGCCAACATCCATAAATCACCAATAGTAAATTGTAAATTAATTAATAAATTTATATCTCCTTTAATAATGATTGTAAAAACTCCTATTAAACAAGCAATTAATCCAATTATTTTTGTGAAATTTATTTTTTCGTGAAAAAAAAAATATGAAATCAAAATTATGAACACAGGCGAAGATGTATAAATAATTCCCATATTTGTTACAGTTGTAGTTTCACCTGCCAAAAATGGAAAGGCTCCACATACTCCACATCCCATTGAGCCTAAAAAAAATATTTTTTTATATTCTTTTTTAATAATCTTAAAATTTTTTTTTAATGTTATGTATGTAAAAGGCAGTAATATTAAAAAAACTACTGTCCATCTCCAAAAAGCTAATGATATTGGAGGTACAAACTCAACACCGCCTCTAGCAACAACAAGATTGCTAGCCATAAAAATTGGCTGAATAAATAATAAGGAAAATGAAAAAAAATTTTTCTTCGAATTATTCAATTTACGATAAATTAACTTTTATCAAAAAAGGCTTCGTAAATCATCATTATGATGGCACCACCCATTAGCAAATAAACTGGTATTACATCTAAAAATCCAATCATCATTGATCTAGTGAGAGTGGTTGCTAGACCAATTAAAAAGAAAACAGCAAATGATAAACCTATTATTGTTGTTATTTTATTCATACAATTATTCCTGACACTCCTTTTCAAGCCAATTAGCAACACCTAAAAATCTATGATCATCATATTTGTTGCCAATTAATTGAACTCCTAATGGTAGATTATTTTCACCCTCAAGTAAAGGCAGTGATATACAAGGGGTACCTAGGTATGACCAGACTTTGTTAAATTCCGCTGTTCCAGTGCTCTTTAATCCTTTTGGAGCAACACCAGGACTAGATGGGGATAATACTCCATGATAATCTTCAAACACTTCCTCATAAGACTCATAACTTCTTTTCATGAAATCAATTGCCTCCGCATATTCTTTCGCTGTGTGCTTATTTCCATTTGAAATAGCATCCTGCATATACTTTGAAAGTTTCTTTTTAAATTTTTGAAAATAAATAGAAAAATTATTTGCTAAGTCTGTTTCGTGAATAATTTGGTGATATTTGTGTATATCCTTAAAGTAAGAGGGAGTGTCAAATATCTCAATATTTTTTTTAAAAGATTTAATAAAATATTCAAAAGACTCTCTTGATTTTTTATCAATTATTTTCCAATGATCAGTTTTATAAAAAATAAACTTAGGCTCAAAAATTGGACCTTTCTTGGTTTCAGATAGGATATTTTCTGTAGAGTAATGGATTGTAGCTGGATCATATTTGTCTTTTTTAATTAATACTTTTGCTAACATAGCTACGTCTTCAACTTTACGACCAAACATACCAATTTGATCTAAGCTGTATGAGGTTCTTAGAACCCCATTTCTTGAAATTAATCCATAGCTTGGTTTATAACCAACTACACCACAATAAGAAGCTGGTCTTATTACAGATCCTCCTGTTTGAGAGCCAATAGAAGCTGGTGCCATAAAGGAAGCAACCGAAGCTGCTGATCCACTAGATGAACCACCTGGTGTTCTATCTTTGTCATGAGGATTAGTTGTAGCTGGAGGTCCTAAATAGGCAAGCTCTGAGGTTGCTGTTTTACCCATAACAATTGCTCCTGATGCTTGAAGCAAGTCAATAATTTCAGCATTTTGAGAATACGATTTTCCTTTCCTGATTACAGTTCCACACTCAGTGGGCATATCAACAGTTCCAATGATATCTTTAACTGCTATAGGCACTCCATTTAGTGGTCCTACTGGTTTTCCTGATCTTCTGTGATCGTCAGCCTCAGTTGCTTTTTCTAATAAAACCTTTTTATCAAAATATGCCCAAGCCTTTACAGTTTTTTCAAACTTATTTATTCTTTCAATATATTTTTCACAAACTTCGACTGATGTAAGTTGAGCATCTTTTATTTTTTTTGCTAATTCCTCAAGACTTAAAGAAAAAATATCTATCATTCAAAATTAATTTGCAAATAATGTCTCTGGTAACCAAAGTGCTATTCCTGGGAATAAATACATTAGAACCATCGCTAAAATTACAATTCCTAAGAAAGGCATTATTCCTCCAAAAATTTGCATAAGTTCAACATTCTTTGATTGAACTCCTTTCAAATAATATGCTGACATTGCCATGGGGGGTGTCAAAAATGAGGTTTGTAAGTTTAAAGCGATGAGCATTGCAAAAAAATATGGGTTAACACCAAAAAATTCAACTAATGGTAAAAATATTGGCACAAATATAATTAATATCTCGGTCCATTCTAGAGGCCAGCCTAATAAAAATATAATTAATTGGGTAATAACTAAAAACTGCCAAGGTTGTAAATTTAAAGATTTGAAAAAATGCTCAAAAACTTCATGGCCACCTAAGTATGAAAATACTGAAGCAAAAGTCCAAGATCCAATAAATAACCACATGATCATAGCTGTTGTTTTTGCTGTAAGAAAAACTGACTCTTTAAAGTTTTTCCATTTAAGGGTTTTATAAAAATATGAGAGCACTAATGAACCAAATGCACCAACAGCGGCTGCCTCTGCCGGAGTTGCTATACCTGCAAGTATTGTTCCTAAAACTAGGATTATTAAAGAAAATAATGGTAAGAAAGAAACCAAAACCTCTCTCATAATTACCGCAGTAGGAGGTATCTCCTCTGCTGCAGGTTTTGGGGCTATCGAAGGATTCATCCAAGCCCTAAATATTGCATAACCAATATAAAGTCCTGCTAACATTAATCCTGGAAAAATTGCAGCTGCAAATAATCTTAAAGGCGACAATTGGGCAATTACAGAATAGACAATCAACATAATGCTAGGTGGAATTAAAATTCCTAAACAACCTCCTGAACAAATAATTCCAGATGCAAATTTTTTATCATAACCAGCTTTAATCATTGCTGGCCAAGCGAGAAGACCCATTAACGTTACTACTGCTCCTATGATACCTGTTGCAGTTGAAAATAGTGCACAAGTAATTAATGCAGCGACTGCCATTGAAGCTGGAAGTTTGTGAGATGCTAGTCTTATTGCAAAAAATAATTTTGCAACAATTCCAGCTCTTTCAACTAAATATCCCATAAATAAAAAGAGGGGGACTGCGGTCAACACATTGTTATCCATTACAGTATAAGTATTTTGAACAAAGAGTTGAAATATCCTGTTATCAAATAGATGTTCCATCTTGGTTGGATCAAAATAAGCGTAGTATCCAAAACCTAAACCCATTGCCATTAACGTGAACGCTATAGGAAAACCTAATAAGACAGCAAATAGAAATATTCCCATCATCATAATTGCTACTTCTGGATTTGTTAAACTAAATAACATCTTCTTTGTTTCCTTGTTGTGAAGTTCTCATTAATACTTTTTCAGTTTCCTCAGCATCACGCTCTGTTCCTCTTTCAGGCCAACTACCTGTTTGAATACAGATGATACATCTAAATACCTCACTAATTCCTTGAAGTGTTAAAAGTGTTCCAGATAATGGTATTAAAGATTTTGCCATATAAATTTGAATTTGTGCAGGACTATTCCAACTTGTCTCTTTAATTTTCCATGCTAATGCTGCATATTCATAACCATAAAAAGCTAAAGCAATAACGCCAGGGAAGAAGAAAATAAAATACAAAACAACGTCTATCCAAGCTTGCGTTCTCTGAGAAAATAATCTGTATATAACATCTCCTCTTACATGTGCTTCAGTACATAAAGTGTAAGCACCTGCCATCATAAAAATCGCACCATACATTTGAAGACTAAAATCAAAATTCCATAAAGTTGGAGCATTTAGAGCATAAGCCATAAATACTTCATAGCAAGTTCCACCCATCAAAATTACAATGCACCATGAGAAAGCTTTTCCCATTGAGACACTTAAACGATCTGCAAATTTTATGTATGATCTCATCATAGATATAAACTTTTATTGAATTGTGCTTAATTAATCAAATAAAAAGGGGGCCGAGGCCCCCTTTAAAAAATTTATAAAAAGTTAATTATATCTTAACTTTTGCAATTGGACCAAACTCATTTTCATATGCAAGTTTGTAATTTGGCTGATTCATCAGCAAGTATTTCATTACTCTCTTCGCATATGCTTTCTGAGAATCAACAATTTTCTTAAAGAAAGGATCTTTCTTATTGAAATCACCGATTACTTTATCCCAACCTTTTAATTGTTGAGCTAAAATTTCATCAGAAGTTTGATACACATTTACTTTATGCTCATTCATTAACTTAGCTAAGTCAGCTGAGTATCTTACTAAAGCTTTAAAGTAGTTATCACTGTTTGCAGCGTAAGCAGCATTTTTTAATATTGCTTGGTGTGCAGGTGATAAACTATTGTATGTTTTTTTGTTAACTGGTATCTCAAACATCTCTTGAGATTGGTGGAAGCTTCCTAAGTGATAGTGCTTAGAAACATCTTGCATACCAAACTGAGAGTCTGAAGTTGGGTTGTTAAACTCAGCAGCTTCAATCAAACCAGTTTTCATTGCTGGCTGAATTTCACCACCTGGTAATTGTCTAACTACCATTCCCATTGCAGTCAAAACGTTAGTCGCTAAACCAACAGTTCTGTACTTCATACCTTTTACATCAGACACTTTAGTCACGTTCTTTTTGAACCAACCAAAAGGCTGTGCAGGCATAGGCATATGGAAGAAACCAACATAATCGAAACCTACTTTAGCAAGAGTTTCGTCATATAATTTTCTTCCTCCACCATACTCCATCCATCCCATAACTTCTTGAGATGACATTCCGTATGAAGGACCAGTTCCAAATAATGATGCAGCAGGATTTTTACCATACCAATATGCAGTCACCCAGTGACCCATATCTACCACACCGGAACTAACCGCTTGTCCGATTTCTGAAGTCTTTACAACTGCTCCAACTGGTTGAAGATCAATCTTAAGTGTACCACCAGACATTTCATCTACCATTCTGCAGTAGTCTCCAGCCATTTCAAAAAAGATGTTTGCTCCACTTGGCCATGCAGCTTGCATCTTTAAAGTTTTATGACCGCCAGCAGTTGCGATGTTTGGCATTGCAACAGCAGCTGCAGCTACAGCACCCGCTTTAGCAGCAGTTTTAAAGAACTTACGTCTTGAAGATGTTTTCATCTTCAATGATTTATTTTCTTTTGTCATTATTACTCCTATTATAGTTAATTAACTGTTTTAATTTAAGCATAGATTGAGATTAGAGTCTTTCTAAAAAAAAGCGTAGATGTCGCAGAAATTTATATTTTTACAATCACAAGTAGAATTAATTTACTTTATTTGCACAATTTCCAGTTTTAAAAAACTCATCAATGTTGTCGATCGCTAAATTAGCCATTGCAATTCTTGTGTCTTTAGTTGCACTTCCTAAATGAGGTAAAATAAAAGCTGATTTAATTTTAAGATATCCAGGGTTTAAATTTGGTTCATTTTTGTAAACATCTAAACCAACTGCATAAATTTTTCTCCTATTCAAAGCGTCAATAAGAGCTTCATCATTTACAATATCACCTCGAGCAACATTAGTTATGACAGCTCCTTTAGGAAAATACTCAACAGTTTCTTTGTTAATCATGTTTTCAGTTTCTTTAGTTGCAGGACAACAAATAGACAAAACATCTGAAACAGAAAAAAGACTTTTTATATCTTTATGATAAACTGCACCAAGTTCTTTTTCATCACTCAATTTTGATCTATTATGATAGTGAATTATCATTCCAAGCGATTTTGCTATTTTTGCAATTTTCTGACCTATCCTTCCCATTCCTAAAATTCCAAGTCTTGTTCCAGTTAATTGTTTTCCAATTAAGTAATCTGCAGACCACTTCCAACCACCTTCTCTAGCAGATTCAATTCCTTCTGCTGCTCTTCTACAAGCACCTAAAATTAATAATATTCCAATTTCAGCTGTTGCATCTGATAAAACTTCAGGAGTATTAGTTACAGCAATGCCTCTTTTTTTTGCGGCTTCTAAATCAATATTTCCAAAGCCTACTGCAAAGTTAGAAATTATTTTAACAGTATCTGGAAGTTTATTAATAGTTTCCTTATCCATTTTATCTGTAAGTGATGTTAAAATTCCATCACAACCTTTAGATATTTCAATTACTTTTGACTGTGAATATAATTCATCATTTGAGTTAAAAATTGGATCAAAAGTTTTTGAAGCTTTATCTTCACTTTCTTTAATCAATTTTCTTGTAATTAATATTTTCTTCATAAATACTTAATTTTTATTAATTTAGATCAAATATTTTTCCAGGATTCATTATGTTGTTTTTATCGATACTTCTTTTGATCAGCTTCATGACTGGAATATTGTCACCGTGCTCTTCTAATAAATATTCTTTTTTATGTAGACCTACTCCATGCTCACCTGTTATTGTACCATTTAATTCTAAGGCTTTTTTAATCAACAAATCGTTAAATTCTCTAATTTTTTTATACGTCTCTTTTTTTTCTGGATCAAAAGGTAAAAGTACATGAAAATTTCCATCTCCTAAATGACCAACCATTGGAGCTCTGAGCCCAAATTTTTTAGCTTGTTCTTCAGCATAATTTACACATTCAGTTATATTTGAAATAGGTAAACACACATCTGTCGAATAAACTCTTCCATTATCTATTAATGCTTTAACTGAATAATATACATCCCATCTTGCTTTCCAAAGTTTATTTCTTTCCTCAAGATCTTTAGCCCACTTAAAAGAACTTCCTTTATTATCTTTTGATATTTCTTCTACAATTTTAATATTCTCATTATTTGATAACTCTGACCCGTGAAATTCAAAAAATAATGTTGGGACCTCCTCAACATCTTTTAATTTTGAATATTTAATGCTTATTCCCATTTGATCCTTATTAAGCATCTCTATTCTAGCAATTGGAACGCCATATTGGATCACCTGTTGAGCAGTTTGTACTGCGTTTTCTAAAGATGGAAAATGACATACAGCAGCCATTATACTTTCAGGTATGGGCGATAATCTTAATTGAACCTCAGTAATTATGCCTAATGTACCTTCAGAGCCAATGAATAAGTTTGTCAAATTATAACCTGCAGAAGTTTTTTTAGTTCTACTACCAGTATTTATTATATCACCATTAGGCAAGACCACTGTAAGACCTGAGATTACAGTTTTCATAGTTCCATATTTAACTGCCATAGTTCCAGAGGCAGAAGTTGAGGCCATCCCACCTATCGCGGCATTAGCACCAGGGTCAATTGGGAAAAAAACTCCATCTTCACGTAAGTATTCATTTAATTGTTCTTTGGTAACGCAAGCTTGAACCCTACAGTCAAAATCTTCAGCATTTACACTCAAAATTTTATTCATTTTTTCTAAACAAATCGTTATCCCTTTTTCATTTCCAATAACATTTCCTTCTAGAGATGTTCCAGTACCAAATGGAACAACAGGAATTTTATGATCGTTGCACAATTTAAGAATTTTTGAAACTTCTTCATTAGTTTCAGGAAAAACTACTGCTTTAGATAATACAGGATCGTATGTGTCTTCACCTCTTGCATAATTTGTTCTTGTAGATACAGAGGTTGAGTATCTTCCATTGAAAATTTTTTTCAATTCAGCTTCTACTTGTTCATACATATTTGAATAATATTAGTAAAAATTATTTTAAAAATATAGCTTATTTAGTAAGCATTTTCTTTATATTTTCTAAAGCCTGAGAAATATTATCTCTCGATGCAGCAAAACTGAATCTAACATAATTTTGGCAGGTTTCACCAAAAGCTGATCCAGGAACTATTGCTACTCCCGCTTCATGCATAGCCTTACGTGCAAATTCAGCACCATTCATACCAGTTCCTATGACTTTTGGAAATGCATAAAAAGCTCCTCCAGGTAAACTACACTCCACACCTGGTAAATCATTTAAACCTTTATGAATAAGAGCTCTTCTTTGAGTAAATTTTTCCATCATTTCATTAATTGAGTCATCAGGACCGTCTAAAGCTGCAATACCTGCATACTGTGCAGCAGCATTAACGCATGATACACTGTTTATCAAAAGTTTATTTACATGTTCAACTAAATTTTTAGGCCAAAAACTCCAACCCAATCTCCAACCTGTCATAGAGTAAGCTTTACTCCAGCCCTCAAGTACAATAAGCCTTTCTCTTAATTCTGGATAATGAAAAAATGATGGCATTTCTTTATTATCAAAAATTTGTCTACTATAAATTTCATCACTTAATATTGTTACATGAGGATATTTTTTTAGACCATCAGCTAAAAAGTCAATATCTCTTTTCTCAACAAAGCTTCCTGTTGGATTGTTTGGATTAATTAAGATTAACAATCTAGTCTTGTCAGTAATTAAAGATAAGATTTTATCTGGATTGAACTTTAAATCTTTATCCTCTGTTAAATCATAAGGGACAGATTTTGATCCAGTATAATTTATCATTGACTCATAAATTGGGAATGCAGGTGTTGGATGTATTATTTCTGCTCCTGGTTCACCAAAACACTGGATAGCATAACTCATAGTAGGTTTTCCACCTGGCATTATTAAAATTCTCTCAAAATCAACATCAACACTATAACGTTTTTTTATCCATCTAGTTACGGCTTGTCTACACTCTGGAATTCCATTTGACATCACATAACCATGATGACCATCATCCAATGCTTTCTTAGCTGCTTCAACAACATGCTTTGGTGTTTTAAAGTCTGGTTGGCCTAGACCCAAATGTATCATCGGTTTACCTTGAGCCTCTAATTTTTTTGCTTCTGCTAATACTGAGAAAGCTGTCTCAGTTCCTAATCTATTTAAGCTTTTAGCTAATTCCATAAAATCTTTTTTTAATTTTTATTGTTATTTCTATAAATTAAATTTGAACTATTCAACTCTTTTAAATTTTTACATCCCATTAAAATCATATTTCTATTTATTTCATCGTGCATTTTTTTAAGTAAATGCTCAACTCCTTGTTGACCTCCTGCGGCCAAAGAGAACAAAAACATTTTACCAAAACTACAAGCTTTTGCGCCTGCTGCAATTGCTTTTATTACATGAGTTCCTCTTCTAACACCTCCATCAAGAATTACCTCAAGTTTGTCTCCGACAGCGTCTGTAATAGCTTTTATTTGATCAAAAGGAGATCTAGATCCATCAAGTTGTCTTCCACCATGGTTTGAAATCATTATTGCTGTGCAACCTATATCAATTGCTCTTCTTGCATCTTTAACTGACATGACTCCTTTTAATGCAAAAGGTCCATTCCATTTTTTCACACAATATTCAGCATCCTTCCAGTTCATTGATGGATCGTATTGTTCATTAATATATTCAATTACAGATTTTGCAATATTAGTGCCCTTATCGGTTTTTGTAGCAACATTTGCTAATTTAAATTTACCATGAGTAAGATAATTAAATACCCATATAGGATGAAGAGCAAAACTCATTAGACTTTGTAAAGTTAATTTTGGAGGAGTTGTAAAGCCTGTTCGATGATCTCTTTCTCTGTTTCCAGCAACCAATGTATCTACAGTTAAACACATTCCATCAAATCCAGATCTTCTACAACGATCAATTAAGTCATCTGTAATTGATTGATCTTTATGTACATAAAGCTGAAATAATTTTGGACCACCTGAAATATTTGAAATTTCCTCAATAGTGTTATTCGCCATTGTAGACATACTATAAAAAGTGCCAAATTTATCTGCTGCTTTTGCTGATGCTTTGTCACCATCATAATGATAAAGCCTTTGCATTGCACATGGTGATAAAAAAATAGGCATATCAATTTTTTTACCAAAAATACTTGTGGATAGGTCTGGTTTTCCAACACTTGCTAAAATATTAGGAACTAAATCACAATCATCAAATGAATCTGTATTTCTTCTTAAAGTTGACTCATCATCAGCTCCTCCATCTATATAATGAAAAATTGGTGATGGTAATTTTTTTTTTGCTAATTTTCGAAAATCTTCAAAATTATAGCAATCTTTTAATCTCACTATCTTCTAAATCTTAAATTACTTCTGTTTAGATCACTAATCTTTGTACAGCCCATTAATTTCATGTCTCTAACTAACTCGGACTTATACTTTTCAATAGCTCTTTCAACGCCAGCTTGACCTCCTGCTGCTAAAGCATAAAGATATAATCTACCACCTGAACAAGCTTTAGCTCCTAATGATAACGCTTTTAGCATATGTGTTCCTCTGTGAATTCCACCCTCGCAGATCACATCCAACTTATCGCCAACAGCATCAACAATTTCTGCAAGTTGATCAAATGGAGATCTTGATCCATCAAGTTGCCTTCCACCATGATTAGAAACCATTATACCTGTACATCCAATGTCTACAGCCTTTTTAGCATCCTCCACACTCATTATGCCTTTAAGAGCAAAATGACCTCCCCATTGGGAACAAAGTTTTTCTGCATCTTTCCAATTCATAGATTGATCTAACATCGTTGAAAAATAATTTCCTATCGAGGAATTTGTACTTGTGCCCTCTTTTACAAAATCTTGAAGATGAGGTAATTCAAATTTACCTTTTGTTAAATAATTTATTCCCCACATTGGTTTAGTAGCAAAACTAAATAAACTTGATAATGTCAATTTAGGTGGAGAAGTAAATCCAGTTCTTAAATCTCTTTCTCGATTTCCTCCAGTAATAGTATCCACTGTTAACGCCATTACATCAAATTTAGCAGCTTTAGCTCTCTCTAAACAAGAGTCATTTAAGCCTCTATCTTTATGAAAATAAAACTGAAACATTTTTGGTGTATCGATCATAGAAGAAATTTCTTCAACACTTACCGTTGCTAGAGCTGAAACACCAAACATTGTATTGAATTTTTTTGCTGCTTTTCCAACAGCTCTTTCACCATCATAATGAAAAAGTCTTTGTAATGCTGTCGGCGAAAGATAAAAAGGTAAATCTAATTTTTTACCAAAAATTGTTGTGGATAAATCAACATTCTCAACACCCCTTAAAACATTTGGAACTAAATCAACATCATCAAAAGCACTTGTATTTCGAGCATATGTAATTTCATCATCAGCTGCTCCATCAATATAATGAAAAATAGGTGATGGAAGCTTCAGCTTGGCAAGTTTTCTAAAATCACCAAAATTGTGACAATCTTTTAATCTTAATATCATAGAATGTTCTTTAAAAGTTTTTTATAAAATTAAACATATAACTATTTGCCCCAGGATTTTTATCCCCTAAACTAGCGTTAGACACATGATTATATGAAACTCCTAAACTCATATTATCAGAGGCGGCGTAGGATAATTGGACTTCAGACTTAAATTCTAATACATGACCAAGATCTTTACCATCACCTTCATGATACAATCCAGGAGCAAAACTTGGTGTAAAGAGAAAGCCACCCATATCAATATTCCACTCAAAACCTGTATAAATATAAGCTGCAGAATTTTCAGTTACAAAACCTCCAGTGATTGGAGATATATTTCCTAAAAAAGTAACTCTATTTAAATTTTCATTTTGATGTTGGAAACCAACTAAAATAGCCTTCTGTTTATCATCACTAAAATCAAAATTTCCTGCAAAAATATTGATTTGATGCTCATTAGTATTTATTTCAGATGCTGTTAACTTAGCCGCTGAAAAAATAATTACAAAAAAAATACCTAATCTTTTTAAAAACATTTCTTTTAATAACAGATTATTTTTTAAATTTTATTAATTTTTTAGACACTATTGCACCACCTATTAAGAAGATCAATAGAGGCAAAAACCACAATAAATAAGTATTTTTGTTAAATTTGGGATCATATAAAATCCAATCACCATATTTATCTGTTAAAAAATTATAAATTTGGTCTTCTGAAAATCCTTCCTTGATTTTATTTTTAATTAACAATTTGAGACTTGTAGCAAACTCAGAGTCTGAATCATAAATTGACTGGCCCTGACAGATTAAACATCTTAAATTTTTTGTTATTTCAATTTGTAACTTATCTTCATTGGCATTAAGTGTAGTGGAAAATAAAACTACTATAAGTAAAAGAATAATTTTTAATATTTTCATTCTATCGCCTTTTCAATTTCAGATAAAGAATTTTCATTTAATGGACCAATAAATTTTTTTACAATTTCATTTTTGTAAATCAAAAAAGTCTCTGGTACACCAAACGCACCCCATTCAATTGCTATAGTGCCATCCTGATCTATTAAAATTTTTTTATACGGATTTCCTAAATCATCCAAAAATTTTTTAGCATTATTAATCTTATCTTTATAATTTAAACCTATAATTTCTAAATTGTTATTTTGACTTAAATTAGAAAGTATAGAATGTTCATCTCTGCAAGGCACACACCAAGAAGCCCAAATATTAAATAAATAATATTTATTTTCATCAAAAATTTTTTTTGAATCTATTTTTTCTTGTGTATCAAAAGATAGTGCAAAAAAATTGGGAATATTTTTAATTTCAATTTTTGGATTATATAAATTTGTTTTATTTAATCCTTTATAAAAAATTATAAAAACTAATAAAAATGCACTTACAATTAAAAAAGGTGTTATTTTTTTTATCATAGATTTTTTCTTTTAAATAAACTAACAGTCCCACCAAAAGAAATTAATATTACTGATATCCAGATCCACATCATAAATGGTTTTACCTGGTATCTTATATTAAAGTATTCCTCATTCTGAACAGTGTTCATTGTGATAAATTTATCTGTTAAAAATGATGTTTTAATATCTGCTTCACTAGTAATAATGTTTGGCTGATTGTAAACTCTTAATTCAGGCTCTAATTGCTCCTGTGAATTTTTCTCGTTAATCAAAAAATATCCTTTAAAAGATATATAGTTTTTTTCCTCAAATTTTTTAAGGTCTTTAAATTTAATTTCTAATTTTTCATTTTTAAAAAT
>CACJED010000017.1 GCA_902592285.1 uncultured Pelagibacteraceae bacterium
AAAAAACACCTCGGTATCGATTAATCTTCGATTATTTATCTAAAAAAGTTTTTGAAGAGTCATCCATGGCAGTTGCCCATGGTGTATGATGAATAGGTGCTATAGAACCAGTTACTGGAGATGAAAAAGATTTATTTCTGTAAGTTAAAATATCCTCAACTTTATGATGCTCCCACTCTTTAAAATGTTTTCTTATTAACTCAAAATCAATTTTTGGATAATCAGACATTTCATGAAGCTCTTTTGTATACTCAGTTTGAAAATCAATCATTTGATCTGGGTTTTCTAGCTTTTCTTCCAATGCAACCCATTTATTAATATCTTTTTCAACTTCAGCATTGTTGGGTATCTTGATCTTATTCATAATTACATCTCTTGCATACCAAGCTTGGCAGTCAAACATATTAAATGTGTGGAATTGATCTTGCATACCAAGATATAAAAGTTTGTGATTATCTTGCCAAACTACTCCTTTATATAATTTTGGTGGATATAACCTATTTCCAGTTTTTAATTGTAAATTTTCTTCTAAAAAAGGAAAATGATGAAGATAACCAGTGCATAAAATTACAACATCAGCTTCTTGTTCAGTTCCATCTTTGAATATTGCTTTTTTTCCTACTAATTTATCCAGATAATGAACTTCTTTCATACCTTTAGGCCATTTAAATCCCATCGGATTGTGTCGATAACCAATGGTAACACTTTTGGCTCCGTATTTATTGCACTGAAGTGCAATATCCTCTGCTGAATAACTACTTCCTAGCACTATTACATTTTTATTTCTAAATTCTTCTGCATCTCTAAAATCATGAGAATGCATTATTCTTCCTGGGAAAGATTTCATCCCTTCATATTCTGGAATATATGGAACTGAAAAATGACCCGTCGAAACAACAACATAATCAAAATTATCTTTTAATATTTTATTATTAACTTTATCTTGATAACTAAGCTCAAATTTGTCATTTTTAAAAACGGTATTTATAACTCTTGTATTAAATTTTATTTTCTTTTTTAAATTACCTTTACTCACTCTTCCAACAATATAGTTATATAAAACTTCTCTAGGTGGAAAGGATGGTATTGGCTTTCCAAAATGTTCATCAAAAGAATAATCAGCAAATTCCAAACATTCTTTTGGTCCATTTGACCAAAGATATCTATACATGCTGTTAGGCACAGGATCTCCGTATTGATCTGATCCTGTTCGCCAACTATAATTCCATAAACCACCCCAATCATCTTGTTTTTCAAAACAAACTATTTCTGGGATTTTCTCACCTTTTTTTTCGGCTAATTCGAAAGATCTGAGCATGGATAAACCACATGGTCCTGCTCCTATTATTGCTATTTTTGTCATTAAGTTACTTTTTTAAATTTTGTAAATTTATTTTACTAACAAAATAAGGAAAATTAAAATGAAATATTGTATCATAATTTATATTATTTGAGATTACTTTCTCAAGCATGTGTTGTATTAAATATATATTTTTAAGCTAAATATATGAGAAAAATTTTAGTAATTGGTGGTGGTGCAATGGGTTCGGCTTTTACAATCCCTTGTATAGAAAAAAAAAATGATGTTACGATCACCGAGCCTCACTCTAAAAGATTTATAAAAGACTTGTCTTCAAAAAATAAATTTCACTCTGCATTGAAAATTAAACTTCCAAGAAAACTAAAATTTCGAAAATTTTCAAATGAGTTATTGAAAGAAAAATTTGACCTTTTAGTTATAGCATTAAGTTTACCTGGAATAGATTTCATTGGAAAAAAATTAAAACATAATAAGATAAAGATACCTGTTTTAGTGCTTACAAAAGGATTGAAATATTTGTCTAAAAAAAAGAAAATTTTAACAATTTCCGAAAATCTAAAAAAAAATTCTGGAGTTAGAAATGTATCAGTTCTAAAAGGTCCTTGTCTAGCAAAAGAATTAGCTAGAAAGAATCAAACAAGTGTTGTTATCGCAAATAAAAATATTAGTTTTGCTAAAAAAATTGGAAAACAAATTTCCACAAAATATTATCTTACAGAATTTTCAAGAGATGTAATTGGAGTAGAAGTTTGTTCAGCTATAAAGAATATTTATTCTATGATAATTGGTGCTGGTCAAAGTTTAAATGCTTCGTCAAATTTATTTCAAAAATCAATAATCGAAATGAAGTATGTCACAAAATACTTTAAAGGAAAAGAAGAAACGACGCTAGGGCTTGCAGGTGCTGGAGATCTTTATGTAAGTGCAGCTGGTGGAAGAAATAGTAAAATGGGAAGTTATTTAGGTAAAGGATACAGTTTTAAGACTGCAAAAAAAAAGTTTATGCCCAATGATACAGTTGAGGGTGAACAGCTTGCTCGAGAAATAGCTCCATTTATTTTAAAGAAATTAGATAAAAATAAAATTCCATTGATGAGAAATTTAATAACAACAATAATTAAAAATAAAACACTTAAAATAAAAGTTTAAAATAAACCTTCTATATCACCATTTTTATTTAACTTAATTGAATCTGCTGCAGGAACTTTAGGTAACCCTGGCATAGTCATTATCTCACCACAAACAACAACGATAAATTCTGCTCCAGACGACAATCTTACCTCTCTCACAGGCAATACATGGCCAGTTGGTGCACCTTTTAAACTTGGATCTGTTGAAAAACTATATTGAGTTTTTGCTATGCAAACTGGAAGTTTACCATAACCTTTTTCTTCAAAATCTTTTAATTGTTGTCTTATTTTTGTATCAGCTACAACTTCACTTGCATGATAAATTTCTAGAGCAATTTTTTCTATTTTTTTAAATAAAGGCAACTTATCCTCGTATAAAAATTCAAAGGTATCTTGACTTTCATTGCAAATAGACACAACATTGTTTGCAAGCTCTACAGTTCCCTCACCTCCATCAGACCAATGAGTACATTTTGCAGCTTTAACGCCTAGAGTTTTACAGAAATCTAATAAAATTTTCATCTCTTTATCTGTGTCAGTAACAAAATGATTTACAGCAATAGTCACAGGTAGACCAAATTTTCTGGTATTGTTGATATGTCTTTCTAAGTTTACTAAACCTTTTTTTAAAGCTTTTACATCTTCTTTTTTTAATTCATCTTTTGATAAACCTCCGTGCATTTTTAGAGCTCTAATTGTAGCAACTATAACTACACAATCTGGTTTGATACCAGATTTTCTACATTTAATGTTTAAAAACTTTTCCGCACCAAGGTCTGCACCAAAACCAGCTTCTGTTACAACATAATCAGCTAACTTAAGTCCTGCTTTTGTTGCAATTACAGAATTACAGCCATGAGCAATATTTGCAAATGGACCTCCATGAATTAAAGCAGGATTATTTTCTAAAGTTTGAGTTACATTTGGTCTAAGTGCATCTTTTAATAGAACTGTCATCGGACCTTGTGCATTTAAATCTTTTGCATGTATCGGTTTTTTGTCTCTAGTGTATCCAATTGTAATATTTGCAATTCTATTTTCTAAATCTTTTAAATCTGTTGCCAGACAAAAGATTGCCATTAACTCTGAAGCAACTGTTATATCAAAACTATCTTGTCGTGGGTATCCATTTGCTACACCGCCAAGATCTACAATTATCGATCTCAAAGATCTATCATTCATGTCCATGACTCTTCTCCATAAAACTCTTCTAACATCTATATTAAGTTTATTTCCCCAATAAATATGATTATCAATTAAAGCTGATAATAAGTTATGAGCTGATGTGATTGCATGAAAATCACCAGTGAAATGTAAATTAATTTGCTCCATTGGAACTACTTGAGCATAGCCTCCTCCAGCAGCACCACCTTTTAATCCAAAAGAAGGACCAAGACTTGGTTCTCTTAAACATACAATTGATTTTTTACCTATCTTATTTAATCCATCATTTAATCCTACCGAGGTTGTAGTTTTTCCTTCCCCAGCAGGAGTTGGTGTAATCGCAGTAACTAAAATTAATTTGCTCTGCTTTTCATTTTTTAAATCATCTAAAAATTTTAAATTAATTTTTGCTATATGACGCCCCATGGGACTAAAAGCAGCGCTTTCATCTGGAACATTTATTTTAGCCAATATGTCTTTAATTGGCTTCATTTTTGCTTCTCTTGCTATTTGAATGTCTGATTTTACTTCACTCATCGATAGTCTTTTTTAATTTAAGGTTGAAGATTAGTATCTCTTTTTAAAGGCTTTGGAAATATCTAAAAATTATATATAAAAAAAATACGAACTATTTATACTGATTATTATAAAATTCTATTATGCAAAAATATTCAGTATTTAACTTAATTAAGAATGCTCTCTCTAATCATGAGAATTGGGATTTAGCTTGGAAGGACCCAACACCTAAAAAAGAGTATGATGTGGTAATTATTGGAGGTGGAGGTCACGGCTTAGCAACTGCATATTACCTAGCAAAAGAACACAATATTACAAATGTTGCAATTATAGAAAAAGGATGGATTGGTGGAGGAAATGTGGGCCGTAACACTACAATAATTAGATCAAATTATATGCATGATGACAATGCATTGTTCAGTGAATTTGGAATGGACCTATGGAGAAAGATGAGCCAGGATCTAAACTACAACGTTATGTTCTCTCCAAGAGGAATAATAAATCTTGCTCACTCTGATGCTCAAATGAATGTTTATGCTAGAAGAGGAAATTCAATGCGGTTAAATGGAATTGACGCTGTTCTTTTAAACAGGGAACAGGTTAAAGAAATTATTCCAATGGCAGATTTTTCTGAGAATGTAAGATTTCCAATATTTGGTGGGTTAATGCAACCTAGTGCAGGCACAGCTAGACATGATGCCGTAGCTTGGGGTTATGCACGTCAAGCAGACTCAATGGGAGTCGATATAATTCAAAATTGTGAAGTTGTTGGATTTGATGTTTCGGGTGGAAAAATAAAAGGTGTAAGAACTTCACGTGGAGACATTAAAGCAAAAAAAATTGGATTATGTGTTGCAGGTAGCACAAACATCCTAGCAGAAAAGCTGAATATGAGATTACCAATAGAAACACATCTTTTACAAGCATGTGTATCTGAACCAGTGAAACCAGTTTTGGATAGAGTTGTTACTTTTGGTGCTGGACATTTTTATATAAGTCAATCAGATAAAGGTGAAATGGTAATGGGTGGTGATTTAGATGGATATAACAGCTATGCTCAAAGAGGTAACTTGCCAACTTTACAACATGTTTTAACAGAAGGTATTGCAATGATGCCATTCCTAAGCAAGTTAAAAATGCTTAGAACTTGGGGAGGCATAATGGATATGTCTATGGATGGGTCTCCGATAATTGATAAAACTCATATTGAAGGTTTATATTTAAATTGTGGTTGGTGTTACGGTGGCTTCAAAGCAACACCAGCGTCTGGTTGGACTTTTGCTCATACTATCGCGCAAGATAGAGTTCATGAATTAAATGCTGGATATAATTTAAATAGATTTAATACAGGTCACTTATTAGATGAAAAAGGACTTGGTACTAAAACTTGGATTTCATAAATGCTTTATATTAAATGTCCACATTGTGGAATGAGATCACAAAATGAATTTTCTTATGGAGGAGATGCCACAGTAAAAAGACCGGAATTAGGTAAAGAAGTATCCGATCAAGAATGGGATGATTTTGTTTATAATAGAAAAAGCTTACGGGGAAAGCATTGGGAGTTATGGCAACACTTGTTTGGTTGCCGCCAATGGATAAAAGTTGAAAGAGATACAGCAACTCATGAGATTTTCAAAACTTTAAAAGCTAATCAAGAAATTTCAAAATGACTCAACCATTCAGATTGCAAAATATTGGACTAATCAATAGAGAAAAAAAACTTTCATTTAAGTTTAATGGAAAAAATTATTATGGATACGAGGGAGATACATTAGCATCAGCACTTATTGCAAATGGAGTTCATTTGGTAGGTAGAAGTTTTAAATATCATAGGCCTAGAGGTTTTTTTGGTGCTGGTGTTGATGAGCCGTATGCAATTGTTCAATTATATAGAAATGGTGAAACTGAACCAAATATAAAAGCTACAGAACAAGAGTTATTTGAGGGTCTAGAGGCAACGAGTGTAAATTGCTGGCCAAGTGTGAACTTTGATATTGGAGCCATCAACAATTTTTTAAAAATATTTCTTCCTGCAGGATTTTATTACAAAACATTTATGTGGCCAAAAAGTTTCTGGTATAAATTATATGAACCATTTATTAGAAAAGCAGCTGGTCTTGGAGTTGCGTCCACTAAACATGATAAAGAAAGATACGAACATAAGTACGAATATTGTGACTTATTAATTACTGGATCAGGACCATCTGGATTAGCAAGTGCTTATGCCGCTGCTAAGAATGGAGCTAGAGTAATTTTGGCTGAAGACAAATCTAGATTCGGAGGGACATTATTAACTAGCGAGGTAAATATAGGCAATCAATCAGGTAAAGAGTGGGCAGACGGAATTATTTCTGAACTTAAAGAAATGCCTAACGTTACAGTGAAAAATAGATCACAAGTTTTTGGTTACTATGATCATAATATGCTAGTGATGTCCGAGAGACTAAGTGACCACTTACCAAAAACAAAAAAATTTAATCCAAAACAAAGATTATGGTACATTAGAGCTAAAGAAGTTTTAATTTCCTCTGGTTCAATTGAAAGACCAATTGTTTTTGGTAACAATGATACTCCAGGAGTAATGCTTTCATCAGCAGCAAAGGAGTATTTAAAAGTTTATGGAGTATTAGTTGGAAAAAATCCACTAATTTTTACCAATAATGATAGTGGCTATGAGACTGCAATTGAATTTAAAAAAAATGGTATTGAACCAGTTATTTTAGATACAAGAAATGATCCTAATTCAGAGATAATTGATGAAGCAAAAAATTTAGGAATAAATATAAAATTTTCTTACGTAGTAGTAGCTGCTCAAGGTTATAAAAAAGTAAAATCAGCTGATATTGCAAAAATTTCTGAGAATAAAGAGCAACTTGGAAAAATAGAAAACATTAAATGTGATTGTATTTGTGTGTCTGGTTTTTGGACGCCAACTATTCATTTAGCATCACAATCAGGAAATAAATCAAAATTTAAAGAGGATATAGATGCATTTGTTCCAGGGACATCGAAACAAAATGAAACAACTTTAGGTGCTGCTAGTGGGATTTATACTTTAGATCAAACGTTAAAAAGTTCATTTGAAACTGGTCATAAATTGTCAAAAAAAATTACTAATAATGATAATAAGATTTCATTTCCAAATGTTGTTGAAAAAAAATCAACAGTTCATGATAAATTTTGGTGTGTACCACTTCCAAAAGGGAAAAATTACAAAAGATTTTTAGATTTTCAGAATGATGTTGCGGTATCCGATATTGAAATTGCTTTAAAAGAGGGATATCGATCAATTGAACATGTTAAGCGATATACTACTCTTGGAATGGCTACTGATCAGGGTAAAACAAGTAATCTTAATGGTTTGCAATTAGTATCTAAAATAGAAAACAAAGTTGTACCGGCTGTAGGCCATACAACATTTAGACCTCCGTATACACCAGTTTCAATTGGAGCAATTGTTGGAAGAGAAGTTGGGAAACATTCAAAACCAACTAGAAAATCACCGATGCATACGTGGCATGAGAAACATGATGCAGTTTTTGTTGATGCAGGTGTGTGGTTAAGACCAAGATATTATAAACGAGGAAATGAGAATTTGTTTGAAGCATCAAAAAGAGAGGCAAAAAACGTAAGAACAAACGTAGGTGTTTGTGATGTAACGACGTTAGGAAAAATAGACATTAAAGGGCCGGATGCAGCCGAACTACTCAATAGAGTTTACACGAATGCCTGGTTAAAGTTACCAGTGGGTAAAGCAAGATATGGAGTGATGTTGAGGGAAGATGGAATAGTTATGGATGATGGAACTACTACAAGAATTTCTGAAAATCACTATCATATGACTACAACAACTGCTCAAGCAGCGAATGTTCTCTCTCATTTAGAATATTATTTACAACTAGTATGGCCTGAATTAAATGTGAATGTAGTTTCAACTACTGAACAATGGGCGGGTGCTGCAATTGCTGGGCCAAAATCAAGAGATTTATTACAAAAATTATTTCCAAATTCTGATGTTTCTAATGAAGGTTTACCTTTTATGGGTTATATCGAGGGAGATTTATTTGGAGTAAAAGCTAGAATCTTTAGAATTTCTTTTTCAGGTGAACTTGCCTACGAAGTTAATGTTGAGTCAGATAATGGAAATTTTATGTGGGAGAAGATTATGGAAGTCGGTCAAGAATTTGAAATTCAACCATATGGCACAGAGGCATTATCAACTCTTAGAATAGAGATGGGACATGTTGCAGGCTCAGAGCTTGATGGAAGAACAATTCCTTATGACAATTCTTTAGAGGGATTGTTGAGTAAAAAGAAAGATTTTATTGGAAAAAGATCTTTAACTAGAAAGGCCTTTGTAGCTGATGATAGACAAAAAATTGTTGGTGTTGTTCCTTTAGATAAAAAAACTAGCATTCCAGAGGGGTCACATTTAGTGAAAGATTCAAATGCACCATTACCAAATCCTAAATTAGGATATATTTCAGCATCTTGTTGGAGTGTTGAGTATGACAACCCATTCTCTTTAGCAATATTGAAAGATGGAAAAAATATGATTGGTCAAAAATTATTTGTAATGTCTCCTCTTAAAAACAAAGTAATTCCAGTTGAGATAGTTTCCTCACATTATGTTGATCCAAAAGGTGAAAGAGTAAGATCATGAGTTCCATTTCAGCTTTAGCAAATGTTCATTTAAAAGGTCAGTTTGGTGATTATGATGGTAAAAATGAAAATAGTATTTTAAAAATTTCTGAGGTAAAAAATTTACTGATAATACAAATAGTTCAGTATAAAAATTCCAAAGTTTCACTTGAAAGCATTAAAATTGATGGTTTAAAATTAAAAGATGAGCCATTAAGTGTATCAAATAATAATGAAACAAGAATTTTATGGAACGGGCCAAACAATTGGCTTTTTGTTTCTCTTAAAAAAGATTTAAAAAAAGATATATTTAACAATTTCAAAGAAACAGATTTTGCGATAACTGATTTGTCTCATTCCAGAGCTATTATCGAAATAGAAGGAAAAGAGGTAAAAGAAGTTTTGAAAAAAGGATGTCCTTTTAACTTCAATAATCTAGAAAAAAATAATTCAATAAACTCTAATTATAATGGAATAGCCTTTACAGTGGATATGCTAAATAACAATCCTGATAAAGTAAGATTATTTACTTTAAGAAGCTTTGGAGAGTCTTTGTATCATTCTATCACAGATGCATCTTTAGAATTTGGTTATAAATCATTTTAACTTTTTCTAATCTCGAGTAGCAATATACACACCTATTGTGGTAATTAAAAAACCAAAAATATCTAAATTAGTTAAATTTTCATTTAAAAAAAGCCAAGCCATAAAAGCTGATGTAGCTGGAATTAAAAAAAATATCGAAACTGTTTTACTTGCTGAATTATTTTTAATTAAATACATTAATATCGTAAAAGCACCAAAAGATACTAAAAATATTTGATGGCTCATCGCAATTATGAATGTTTGAGTAAAATTAATATATGGTTCTACAAAAAAAAATATAATTATGATATGAAATGTTACTCCTCCTAAAGCTTGATACATATTACTTACTGATAAGGGTAAATTATTACTTAGTTTCTTTTGCCAGATAGTTGAGGATGTAATAGCAATTAACGCAATTATGGTTGCGATCAAACCAATCTTAGGAATATTTGTTCCAATATCAAAACCAAGTACAAGTGCAGCACCAATAAATCCCAACAAAACCCCAATCCATTGTTTTACACTTACTTTTTCATTTAATATTGGTCCACTTAATGCATTAGTTAATATTGGTTGAAGAGTTACGATTAAAGCAGCTATCCCCGTTGGCATTCCTTTTGAAATTGAAAAAAAAACTCCACCTAAATATATACCGTGGAAAAGAACACCACTAAAAAAAGACTCAATAAAATTTTTCTTATTAATTAAAATTTTTTGTTTTGAATAAAGGGAAAACAAAAAAAAACCAACAGTTACAATTGAAAATCTAAATGCCAGAGCAGAAAATGGGTCACTATTATCAATTAAAGGCTTTGTTGTTATAAATGCGGAAGACCAGAGTACAATAAACAAGAATGGGAATATTTTAACCACTATACCTTATAAACCATAATTCCCTAAAATTTGTCTATTTTTCACCTAAATTGGACTCTTTATTGTTTGAGCCCTTTAATCAAATCACTTAAAGTTTGGATATGATTTTTAGAGTTTTTAAGATTTTTTTTATAATAAATATTTTTTTATTTACTACTGGTTTTATCCCAATTATGGGATTAGTTGGTCCTGCTACAACAATAATATCATCAGGAAATATTTATAAAGCTAGTGCTCAATTTATAATTGATCAAACTATAAAGAAAAAAACTGGAAAACATTCACTGACATTAGTTAAAGATGAGATAGAAAAAAAAGAAGCAGAAAAAAACTTACAAAAAGAATTGAGACTTTTAGTTGAAAAAAGAATTAAACTTACAAGACAAAAACTCGATTTAAATAAAGTCAGTCAATAATTTTTAAAAAAATTAGATTTTCTTTTTTACTTTCTTTGCACCATAATTCATAACTTTCACACATCCTCCATATATGGTCAAATGCTCTCTGTGATATTTCTAATGGATAATGACTTTTTGCGTAATATAATTCTGGAAATTGAATAAGCTGTTTAATCATCATCTCTTTTTGAATTTTTAATAGTTTAATCGTATCTTCTGGTATTTTTTTTTTAGTATTTTTATCTACAAAATTATTTTTTTTTAGTTCCTCGAACCATTCATCATGAAATTTACCACTACTAATGTGATCATATACTTCAGTCCCAATAAAGCCATCAATCGCATCAATATTTGAAAAATCTTTATTATTTTTTTTAATTTTTGAAATTTCTAAGTATATTTTTTCAGCAACAAATAATATATAAGGTTTTTCCTGAGGCTGCATGGATTATTTTTTATATTTTTTCATCGCAGCATGCGCTAGAATCAAATTTGGATCTAAGAAAATTTTTGATGTCTTGATTTTTTTAAAAGATTTAAATGCAAATATAGCTATCGGTAATTCTGTACATCCAAGAATTATTTTTTTGCATTTTTTCTTTATCAAGAAATCTATTGCAGGTTTTATGATTTTATTTGCATTTTTTACTTTACCCATTTTTACAAGTTTGATGGCTTTATTAACCGAATTTTTTTGAAGTGAATATTTAGGAAAAATAAGATTATATTTTTTATCAAAAAATTTATTATAAACCCCCGTTCTAAGAGTTCCCTCAGTTGCAAGTAAACCAATAGAAGAGTTTTTTTTACAATTTTTAAGTGTATGGTTATACACTTCTTTTGGCATATTAATGATTGGTAACTTAATCTTTTTTTTTAAGTCATCATACCAATAATGAGCAGTATTACAGGGTATTACAATAAATTTTGATTTACTCTTTTTAAGTAATTTACAACCTTTAAGTAAACTTTTTAAAACTAATAAATATTTTTTTTTACTTTTTTTATTTACTAATCTATTAGATAAATTTCCTGTATGAACTCCAATTGATTCAGGTCTTCCTGGAATATTTGCTTTATTGTAAAGTAGAAATAAAGGATACTCTTGGTCGATTTTTCCTCTATTTAATATTGCAAGTTTATTACAGAAGTCTAGACCTGCTTGAGTGCCCATACCTCCAAGAATACCAATCATCTTTATTATATATAATGAAGATTAGTTTATTGGCTACAAAAAAATTAACTCGTTATATTAAAGAGTCAAAAACTAGTTATAGCCAATAAATAATATTATGAAAATTATGCAGTTTTTAAGTTAACTGCTGAAGGACCTTTTGGACCATCTTCAACATCGAAAGTCAAAGTCTGACCCTCATCTAAACCGTTCATACCAGCATCTCTCACAGCTGAAACATGTACAAATACATCTTTTTCTTTATCATCTCTTTCAATAAAACCAAATCCTTTGGTTGGATTGAACCACTTTACTTTTCCTTGTAGACTCATATTTTTCTTCTTACTATTTGTTATATTAATTTAATACTTATATTTAAGTACAAAGAGCTTTCTTTAGAATATTAAGTGTTTTGTCAACTAAATTGATAAGACATAAGTCAAAAATTTTTTATTAGTTGTACAAAAGTTTGGTTAAATAAAGTGAATTTATATCTTCTTTGTAGTGAGCAAAAGGTGGACAGGGTTCAAATCCACAATTATCAAATAATTTTCTTGCTGGTGCAAAAAAATCTCCAGAGCCTGTTTCGATACTTAATTTTTGAATTTTAAGGTTTTTTGCCTCATTTATAAGATGGTTTATTATTTTAATTCCGTAACCTTTACCTCTAAAATTATCGTGAACTCTAATAGATTTAAATTCCCCATGGTTTTCATCTAGAAATTTTAAAGCTCCACATCCAATTAATTGACTCTGTTCCCATAAACTCCAAAATTTAATTGAAGGTGCTTTTAGCCCAGGAATATCCAAAACATGTGCACTTCCTTCTGGAGAAGCATCTCTTAACTCTGCAAAATGTTTTTTTAAGAGTTCATTTACTTCAGGATGATCAAAATTTCCTTCAATAGATTTAAGCATTTATTTTAAAGTAGTTAAATGACCCATTTTTCTTTTTTCTTTAATATCTTTTTTAAGATAGTCAAAAAGAAACTGATTATTATTAAGCTTTATGTTATCTCTATATGGAATAATTTGATCACCAATTAAATTTATCATTTCAGCGTTATATAGTTTCTTTAAAGGAATTTGCTCCAAAGAACAAACAGCTCTTACATGATTTTCAAATTGACTTACATTGAAAGCATTTATAGTTAAATGACCTGAGTTATGAACTCTTGGAGCGATTTCATTCACATACAAATTATCATTTCGATCTATAAAAAACTCTACGCATAAAGTTCCAATGTATTTTAGACCTTCTGCAATCAAAATTGCCCATTCTTTAGATTGAATAAATAGTTTTTCACTAATTTCTGCTGGAATTTTAGAGTGTCTTAAAATTTGCTCATTATGTGTATTTTCTATGGGTTCATATATTTCATATTTATTATTATTAAATCGAGTTATTATCACTGAAATTTCTTTTTTTAGTTTAACTAATTTTTCTAAAATATACTCTTTATTGAAATCTATATTTAAAGTTTCTAATTGATTAATATTTTTTATTGGATATTGACCTTTACCATCATATCCCATAGTGGTTGTTTTTAATATCCCAGGCAAAAAATCTTCTAAAGGTAAAATATCTTCTTTATTTTCTACATGGACATATCTTGTGGTTCTAATATTTAGTTTATTTATAAAATCTTTTTCAGCAAGTCGATGTTGTATCAAACGATTAATAGATGGTTTAGGTAAAACGTTTTTTAATTTATTAAGTTCATTTAAAGTTTCAAATGGAATATTTTCAAATTCATAAGTTATGATATCGACTTTTTTAGCAAAATCATAAATTTTTTCTTTATTGTCATATGAAGCGAATACAAATTCATCACAAAAATTTTGTGCTGGAGCATGCTTGTCGTCACAATATATAATGGTCTTTATATTTAACTTTTTAGCAGCAACTGAAAGCATGCTTCCTAATTGACCACCTCCAAGTATCCCAAGTGTAATTTTTAACATTATTTAGGATTTTTTTTTACAGATTTAGTTTGAGATTTTCTCCAACTATTCAATTTATTTTTAACTTTAGAATTATTATTTGCAATTATTGATGCCGCTAGTAGGGCGGCATTAATTGCTCCATCCTCACCTATTGCAAGAGTTCCAACTGGAATTCCTTTAGGCATTTGAGCAATAGACAACAAGCTATCTAACCCTTTTAATTTTTTACTTTCAACTGGAACGCCTAATACTGGTAATGTAGTTAATGCAGCAATCATTCCAGGCAAGTGAGCTGACCCTCCAGCCCCAGCAATAACAACTCCTATATTATTTTTATTAAGATTTATCGCATATTCAAACATTCTTTTAGGGGTTCTATGAGCTGAAATTATCTTTGTTTCAAACAAAATCCCCAAATTTTTAAGTATTTTTTCACAAAGCTTCATTATTTTGTAGTCAGATTGACTACCCATTACAATAGATACTTTGACTGTCTTATTTTTATTCATAGCCTAAGAAAATATTTATTTCAAAATATACTCAAAATTTCAATAAAATTAATAGAAATTAAAAATACATATTGATATTGTTTGTAATTCAAATCATGAAGTTTAGAATAGACAATCTTCAATACTGTAATTGGTCACGACAAATTTTTGAGATTAACAGAGAAGCAAAATTAGATGCAGTTCATGTGACTATTGTTTACCATGAAGATTATGATGAATTAGTACTTGAAATTAAAAAGTGGGAAAAATTATTTGAGGAAAATTCAGATTTAATACTGTCTGGTAAAAATTTTAAAGATATTGATAAAGCACAGCGAGAAAACAAAACAGCAATTTTTTTTGGATTTCAAAATTGTTCTCCTATTGAAGATGATATAGATTTAGTTGAAAAGGTTCATGAACTTGGATGTCGATTTATGCAACTGACGTATAATAATCAATCTTTATTAGCAACTGGATGTTATGAAAAAATTGATAGTGGAGTAACTAATTTTGGTAGAGAGACAATTAAAGAAATGAATAGAGTCGGAATTGTTGTTGACATGTCTCATTCTGCAGAAAAAAGTACATTTGATGCAATAGAAATAAGTGAAAAACCAATAGCAATTACTCATGCAAACCCGTCATTTTGGCATCCAGCAAAAAGAAATAAATCTAATGATTTACTAAAAACTTTAAGTCAAAGTGGAGGAATGCTTGGTCTTTCTTTGTATCCGCATCATCTTAAAAATAATACAGATTGTACTTTGCAAAGCTTTTGTGAAATGACCGCAAGAACAGCTGAAATTATGAATGTGAAAAGTATTGGGATAGGTTCTGATCTTTGTTTAGAGCAACCTGATAGTGTTGTAGAATGGATGAGAAATGGAACCTGGTCTAAAAGTAAAAATTATGGAGAAGGATCTAAAAATAGACCTGGTTTTCCAAAACAACCTGGATGGTTTAAAGATGCTAGAGGGTTTGAAAATTTAGAAAAAGGACTTATGAAAATAGGATTTTCTGAAGATGAGACCAATGGTATACTTGGAAATAATTGGTTTAATTTTTATAAAAATATTTAAATGCAAGTTCAATTAAGAGATCCAAACATAATTATGAAATTATCAAGACTCGGATCATTTCACCAATCTAAATTATCTTTTTTAAGAAGTTTTTTGGATGAATTTAAGGATTGGGAGTATAATAATGATTTATTTGATTTAGATAAAAATGGTTATGGTACAGCAGTTTACTCATTAAAAAAAAAAGATAGAATTTACTCCTTAGTATGTTTTGCAAATAAGATTGATGATGAGGAAAGATCTGATAGAGTAATTGCTACTAAGTGGGATGCCGCTTTCACATTACATGATGGTATACCAACCAAGAATGATATCAAAAGATTGAAAAATGAAGTTCCAAAACAAGAAGTTGGAAGGCTATCTTATAAAGAACTTACACTTTCGAGAGCAAATAAATCAATGAGAGCATTTAACCATGTAGTATCCTGTTTAAGTAAAGGATTTCAACCGGATTTAAATCTTTTAAGTAAAGTTGGATATCTCTATAGAACAACAGCTGTCTATGGATCTGGAAAGTTTGGTCTTGCAGATAGACTTAGAATTAAAAATAGAGAAGAAATAAATGGACCATTTAGACTTGAAATGATGCTTGTCTATTTAGTAAGACAATTTACATTTGATCAGGTAAATCATGTGGCGAAGTCCAAAAATCCAAAAATTGCTGTTAAGCTAGATTCTAAAATATGTAAAAACCTAGGTATCGGAAATTCAACAGGTCTTGGTATGGCCCCATTTATTGTAAATCACCCAACGTTATTGAATAATTGGATATTAAGTAGAGAAATAGCATTAAAAAAAATAAGAGAAATTAAAAAAGTAAATTTAAAAGAAATTAATATCTTTAAAAATTGTCTGAAAAATTCAATCAGAAATATCACAAGTTGGAATACGGAAGATGAATACCAAAAAAATAGAATTTACTCTCTTTTTAATGATGTAAAAAAATTTTTAAAATTTATTGAAACTGATTTTGATTTTAAGATAGATTATCCATTCAATGAAGTCTATTTATGGATTGAAAAACAGACTTGTGAAGAATGTATTGAATATATTGTTTCAATGATGTTGGAACCATTTGACGATATAGTAAAACCACTGGTTGGTAAAATGAGTTCAGACGAAGATAAATATTTTACAATACCAACTAATAGAACAGTTGAAGATTTAAGAAGCATAGTTGAAAAACGATATCCAGATATTCTAAAGATTGATTTCGAAAAAAAAGAAAATTCTAAAAACTTTTGGTTTATTTCAAAAAATAAAGAGGAGCCTAGATATGCAGATAGATTTAAAGAAGGTGGCTCAGAATTAGAACAACCCCTTGCAATAGCTAGGGATATAAAAAAATTATATAATCAGCTTTTAGTTTCAGATAACAACTTAAAAATAGATAAGTTTTTGATTAATAATAATGATTTGAGACATGTTATCAGGAGAGCATTTATAGTTGAAAAATTTCCTTACTCAGAAATTCAAGATAACACTATAGCTGAAAATGTAATTCCAATAGATATGCTTAGATTAAAACTATCTTTCTTTGGTGCCCTTAAGTTTGATCCAAGATCAGATAAATGGCTAAGAATATGCATGTTTCAAGGAGCACCACTTCCTGAAGATCTAAAAAATTTTGATCAACAATGGGTGTATAATTCATAAATTGAAAGATGAGATCTTTAAGTGAAATAGATACTACTTCAAAAAGAGCAAGTAGAGCAGCAGGATTTTCCTGGGGAATTTCAGAAGAAATAGGCAAAAGTATTCGACAATTAGAGTTGTTTGGTTTGCCAGGTGTAAAAACATTAAATAAATACTATGCTTTAAAACCTAAAGAGAAATTTGAAAATTTGAATTTAGTAAAAGAAAAGAATATATCTAAAAAATATCCATACTGTCCAATTGTTTTGGGAGTTAGCTTTCTTGATCAAATAAGAAACTTAGAAAATTTTGAAAAAATTACTTTTAACAAAATAAGTTTTCCTTTATTAATTTTACCTTTTTTGAGCAAAAGTTCAGAAGTAATAGGAAAAAAAATCAAAGTTAGTTTTAATAATTTTGAGTTTTTGCTAAACCTTAATGTCAATATTTCATCAAATCTTCTTGAAAAAAAACTCCCAGAAATTTGTGAGAATATGGAAATAAATATAATTGAAAATAAAGATAATTTTTCAGACCAAGAGTGGAAAAATTTATATAAATTATCTGAAGAAACATTTGTTGAAGAAAATGATAGTCTTAAAAAAGGTGCAGCAGGAGCAGGATTGACTGATAATGATTAATAAAGATAATAAAAGTTTACTTTTAGATGAAAATATAAATGATTTAGACAATATTTGTGATGAATGTAAAAAAGAAGATGAAAGCGTATTACATAATTTAATATTAACAGGATTTAAAATTTGTAAATCTTGTAGAATTTCAAAAACAATATTTCCAATTTAAATGTTATTAATAGGCAGAACGTTCATTCTGCTCATAACAAAAGAAATAGATAAAAAAGCGATTATTAAAAAAGATAAAAATACAACACCAAATGATTTTAAATTTGATTTTAGATTCAGAACTTGTTTTGTTGAGATTATTAAAGCAGCAAAAATCCAAAATTGAGTAAGAAATATAATTGGAATCATTAATTCGGGTGTTACTGCAAAGAATCTCATCAAACCTGGTGCATGCGCAAAGCCAACTGCAGTTAAAACTTTTTTAAAAGACACTTTAGTTTGTTTATCTGGAAAAAGTTTAACACCAATAACAAAAATAAAAATACCCCAAACTAACCAAGTCAGTATAGCCGTGAGACCTGACATTGCTATTGCTGTTTTGATGATAGTATTCGCAGCGACTGCTCCTGCAATACCATCTAAGATCATAATTAAACCAGCAAAATAAATTGCAGCCTCACCAAAATTTTTATTGTCACTGTA
>CACJED010000018.1 GCA_902592285.1 uncultured Pelagibacteraceae bacterium
ATTGAAAAAAGTAAAGTGTCCACAATAAATCCCAATTCACTGCGGACACTATTTAAGAAAATCAAAAATTAAATACTTTTAGGATATGCGGAACCTCCTTAGTTTTAATTTGAGACATTTTTCTTTTATTTATTCTTTCATTGATCTTTTTACACTCCTGTAAACATGGGGAACATGCACTGGAAGATTTATTTAAATCAACTTCAGATATAAATTTTTTTTGTTTTTTCACTTGTTATTTCCATCCAGCAGCTGTCATAACTTCTAATGCAGCAGCTTGATTTTTTCCATAAGAAGCTAGTTTAGTTTTCATGTCTTGTTTGAAATCTAATCCTAAGTTGTTTACTACTAATGGGCTTGGTGAAACACCATCAATCATTGGAAACTCAAAAGTGTTATTTGTAAAGTGCTCTTGAGATTGTGGAGTTAATAAAAACTCTACAAGTTTAACAGCATTAGCTTTGTTAGGTGCTCCTTTTACTAAAGCCGCACAACTAACATTCATATGCGTTCCTCTATCGTTCTGATTAGGGAAGAAAGCTTTAACTTTTTTAGCAGCTTCTTGTTGCTCTGCACCTTTTTTACCTGATAACATTAAAGCTAGATAATAAGTGTTAGCCACTGCAATATCAGCTTCTCCTGCAGCTACTGCCATGATTTGAGCTCTATCATTTCCTTTTGAGTCTCTAGCCATATTTGCAACAACTCCTTTTGCCCATTCAGCTGCAGCTTTTTTTCCATTATTTTCGATTAATGAAGCTACAAGAGATTTGTTATATATGTTGCTAGATTTTCTTATTACTAATCTTCCTTTCCATTTAGGATCAGCTAATCCTTCATAAGTCATTCCAGATAATTCAGCACCAGTAACTCTTTCTGGTGAATAATAAATTATTCTAGCTCTTTTTGCGATTCCAACCCACTTATTAGTCCTAAAACTTTTTGGAACAGCTGCTTTGATAGCTTTAGATGTCAAACCACCTTGAAGATGACCTTTAGCATCCATGGCACCACATCTTCCTGCGTCAGCAGTAATATAAAGATCTGCAGAAGAATCAGCACCCTCTTCAATTATTCTTTTTTCTAACGCACCTGATTTCCCATTTATCAGATTAACTTTAATTCCAGTCATATTTGTGAACTTAGAATAAAGCTCAGAATCTGCTTTATAATGTCTAGCATTAAACACATTCACCTCATTTGCAGCAACAAAAGTTGATATAAACAAAGATGAAATCAATGCCAAAATTGATATTTTTTTCATTTTATCCTATTCTTCCGCATAATTATTTGAGAATGATAACTATTCTCAATGCGAATGATTATCAATTGCAACAATGTCGCACTTTTAAGCTTGGGCTAGGTATACTTGAAAATTAAGATTTCCAATCACCAATTTTACTAAACAAAAAATTTCTAAAAGCCTGAACTCTGGCAGTATTTTTAAGTGATTGCGGATAAACGAAATGAGCCTCTGTAATTGGGCCCTCTGATTTTGGTAATACTTTAATAATATTATTGGAATTTCCAACTAAATACTCTGGTAATGCTGCTAATCCAACCCCAGATTCTACAGCAAGCAACAAACCCATCACACTATTTACTTTCATTATAGGTTTTCTTTTTTTTCCCTCTTGCATACCTAATTTTAAAGCCCAATCTGGATTATATACTGGTGAAGGGGCACCTCTACCAAAAGAAATGAATTTATGTTTATTTAGATCATTAATTGACTTTGGCATCCCAAATTTTTCAAGATATTTATTAGAACCATAAATAAAGTACTTTAAATCAACTAATTTTTTTTGAATATAATTCAGTTGTTTAGGTCTTCTCATAAAAATACCTATATCAGCTTGTCTGGTGCTTAAATCTAGCTCTTTATCCTCAAAAATCAGCTCTATTTCAATTTCTGGGTTTAATCTCATAAATTCCTGAATTCTTGGTGTCAACCAATGAGTTCCAAAACTTCTAACTGTAGTGATAGTCAATTTTCCAGTTGGCTTATTTTTTTGATCACCTAATGAGGTTTCAACTTCTTTTAATTTACTAATTACTTCATGTGCAGTTTTAAATACATATTCTCCATTTTCTGTAAGCGTTAACCCTCTTGCATGTCTTTCAAATAATTGAACCTTCAATTCTTGTTCTAATGACTGGATTTGCCTACTAATTGCAGATTGACTAAGATTAAGATTAATTGTTGCATTGGTAAAACTTCCAGCCTCTGCAACTGCATGAAATATTTTTAATTTATCCCAATCCATTATTTATTTAAATCAACTAAAACTCTTCCCGAAATTTCACCTTTTAATATTTTAGGATAAGTTTCACTTAACTCCTCTAAACTTACTGTTTGAATTGAATTTTCTAATAAATTAAAATCGACTAAGTTTGCTGCCTCACTCCAGATAAATTCTCTTCTTTTAATACTGCAATTAGCTGAATCCATTCCCCAAAGTTTTATTCCTCTAAGCATAAAAGGAATTACATTTGTATTTAATTCATTGGTATTAGCATTTCCACAAACTGCAATTATTCCATTTGGATTTGTTTGTACTATTGCGTTTGCCAATATTTTTCCACCAACAGTATCAACAACTCCATCCCATAAACCTTTGTCAATTAATCTAGGATCTTTGTCAAATTCTGCGCGATTAACAACATTTTTAGCTCCTAATGATTTCAAATAATCTGATTTAGAGTCTTTTCCAGTTACTGCAGTAACATTATATCCCATTTTATTCAATATAATTACTGCAACACTTCCAACACCGCCTGTAGCTCCTGTTACTAATACATCATTAACTTTTTCACCTAATAATATTTCTTCCCTTGCTTTAATTGCAAAAGCACTCATCAAAGATGTAAAACCAGCTGTTCCAAGTATCATTGCTTGTTTACTAGATAAATTTTTTGGTCTTTTAACTAAAAAGTCTCCGTTAACTTTAGCAATCTGAGAATATCCTCCATAATAAATTTCACCTACCCTAAATCCAGTCAAAATTACATTATCTGCCTCTTGAAATTTTGAATTTTTACTTTCTATAACAGTCCCTGAAAAATCTATACCTGGAATATGTGGAAATTCTTTAACCAATCTACCACCATTTTTTAAAATCATTGCATCTTTAAAATTTAAATCTGAATAATCTACTTTTACGGTCACATCACCATGTTTTAAAAAACTTCTATCGATTGATTTAACTTCTCTTGTAAAATCTTCACCTTGTTGATTTAAAACTAAAGCTTTAAATTTATCTGACACTTTATTCTTTTGCTATACTTATAAATCTTAGGTATCTATTTTGATAAGAAAGATCCTCTTTAAATTGACCTAAATAATAATTAGTAACGGTTGAAGCTTGTTCTTTTTTAATACCTCTCATGGTCATACATTGATGTGTAGAATCAATAGTTACAGCAACTCCTTTTGCATCTAAAGATTCCATTAATGTATTGGCAATTTGCATTGTAAGTCTCTCTTGCGTTTGTAATCTTTTTGAAAATACCTCTACCACTCTAGCTAATTTACTTAAACCAACTACTCTCTCTTTTGGAATATACGCTACATGAGCTTTACCTATGATTGGCGCCATATGATGTTCACAATGACTTTGGACTGAAATATTTTTTTGAATAACCATATCATCGTAACCCTCTACATCACCAAAAGTTTTATCTAAAACTTTATTAGGATCTTCTTTGTATCCTTTAAAATATTCTTTAAACGCTTTTACAACTCTTTTGGGAGTCTCGATCAGACCTTCTCTTGCTGGATCTTCTCCCATCCAAGTTAAAATTGTTCTAAAAGCATCTTCAGCTTCTTGATCTGATACTTTTTTAACTTTTTGTTCTGTATTTGAGTCTTTAACTAATTTCATCGCAAGTTTTATACCTATAAATTGGTTATTTTAAAATATTTAAAATATGTCCATATGTGCTACATAATTACATATTATGTTCAAAAAAAGAGAGAATGTGCTTGAAATTGAGGAAGGAAAACTTTTATCACCCAAATTTGATAATGATGGATTAATCCCAGTTATAACAATGTGTTTCAAAACAAAAGATATTCTGATGCATGGCTATATGAACGTTGAAGCCTTAAAAAAAACAATTGAAACAAAAGAAGCTCATTATTTTAGTAGATCAAGAAAAGCTATTTGGCATAAAGGAAAAAAAAGTGGTTTTGTTCAAAAAGTAATTGAAATTAGAATTGATGATGACCAAGATTCAATTTGGTTAACTGTTGATATAGGTGATGGCGCAAGTTGCCATGTAGGTTATAGATCTTGTTTTTATAGATCTATACCTCTTGGACCAATTGATAATGGTAGAGAAATTGAAATGAAATTTTTAGAAAAAGAAAAAAAATTTGATCCTGAAGAAGTTTACAAAGGTCAACCTAATCCTACAAAAATATAAATGAGTGATAAACAAAAAAATGTTCTAGGACAAGATCTAGAGCAATGTTCTTTAGACCCATTAACTGGATGGTACCGTGATGGGTGTTGTAATACTGATAAAAATGATCACGGAGTGCACACAGTTTGTGCAAAAGTTACTGATGAATTTTTACAATGGTGCAAAGAAGCTGGTAACGATTTAATTACACCTCATCCTGAATTTGGTTTTCCTGGTTTAAAAGATGGAGACGGTTGGTGTGTATGCGCAAGTTGGTATGCAAAAGCAGTAGAAGCAGGTAAAGGATGCCCGATTTATTTAAAAAGCACTCATCAAAATACATTAAATATATTACCTATTGAAACATTAAAAAAATTTGCAATTGATATTTCTTAAATCATTTACATGAATGATGATATTTTATCTGTAATATATTTACTTTTAGTCCTTGTATTAATCATACCGGGTTTTATTTATGCTATTAAAAATAAAAAAGAATTCTTTAATAATCTTTTTATTTGGATTTTAATTATAGGGGTGATCGTAATTATATCAAAATTTTTATTTTATTAATTACATGTTTCCGTATTTAGGTCCACCACCACCCTCTGGGGTAACCCATGTTATGTTTTGAGATGGCTCTTTAATATCACAAGTTTTACAATGGATACAATTTTGAGAGTTGATCACAAATTTATTTATATCATTTTCTTTTTGAACTTCATAAACACCTGCTGGACAATATCTTTGAGCAGGTTCATCAAACTTTTCTAAAGTATAATTGATCGGAAGATTAGGATCTTTAAGTTTTAAATGAACTGGCTGATTATCTGCATGATTAGTGCCAGTTAAATATACTGAACTTGTTTTATCAAATGTTAAAACATTGTCGTATTTAGGGTATTCTATTTTTGGCATTTGATTTGCAGGTTTTAATGTTTCATGATCAGCGTGTTTATGTTTTAGGGTAAATGGAAGTTTTCCTCTAAATAAAATTTGATCTATTCCTGTAAATATAATACCTAAAATTAATCCCCAACTAAAACTTGGTTTAACATTTCTTGCTTGATATAATTCATTGTACAACCAACTTTCTTTAAAAAGTTTTTCATAAACAGACAAATTGTCTCCCTTTTGAAAATGATAATTAATTGTTTCTGCTGCGATAATTCCACTTTTCATTGCTGTGTGAGAGCCTTTAATTTTCGGCATATTTAAAGTTCCTGCATCACAACCTATCAATAAAGCTCCTGGCATATACATTTTTGGTAAACTTTGAAAACCACCTTCTATTAACGCTCTAGCTCCATAGGATATTCTCTTTCCACCCTCTATAATTTTTTTAATCGCAGGATGGGTTTTAAACCTCTGAAATTCATCATAAGGAGACAAATGAGGATTCTCATAATCTAAACCTATTACATAGCCTAAAAAAACTTGTTTATTTTCAGCATGGTACATAAAACTACCTCCATAAGTCCTGTTATCTAACGGCCATCCAGCAGTATGCATAACTAAACCCTCCTCGTGATTTTTACCCTCTATTTCCCATATTTCTTTAAATCCGATTCCATACTGTTGAGGATCTTTACCTTTATTTAATTCAAATTTTTGAATAAGTTGTTTTCCTAAATGTCCTCTGCAACCTTCTGCAAAAACTGTTACTTTACCTAAAAGCTCAATTCCAGGTTCAAAACTATCTTTTTTGTTTCCATCTTTATCTATACCCATATCTTGAGTCGCCACACCTTTAACTGAACCATCTTCATTATATAAAATTTCACTTGCTGGAAAGCCTGGAAAGATTTCAACCCCTAAAGATTCTGCTTGTTCAGCAAGCCATCTACATAAATTAGCTAAGCTTATGATATAATTTTTATGATTTTGTTGTACTGATGGAAGAAGCCAAGTCGGCCAACTTAAAGATTTCGTTTTTCCCAAAAATAAAAATTTTTCTTTAGTGACTTTTGTTTTAATAGGAGAATTTAATTCTCTCCAATTTGGCAATAGCTCATCTAAAGCGCGTGTTTCAAACACATTCCCACTTAAAATATGAGCACCTATTTCAGAGGCTTTTTCTAACAAACAGACATTTAAATTAGGATCTAATTGTATTTAGAGCTATGCCAGGACCAGGACCAGGCTTGACTTGGTTTGAAATTGATGAACTGAGATTCAATGAGCAGTTCTTTTCCATTCTATCACTACTAGCATCAATTTTAACATTAGCAGGTATTGTTTTGCTAAGGCCATTTATGGCAAATAATTCAATAGCAAAAATAATTGTTGTTTTAAGTATTGCGGGTGCAATTTTATTTTTACCGAGTGTTGGAATGTATTATGGTTTTCATAACTGGACATCTTCATTAACGGGTGGAGTAGTTGATGCTAAGTTTATTGCATTGATTAATACTGCATTAGAGTCTCCGCTTGGTCAAGTATCAATGATTCCTCTACTAGCCTGGATAGCAAAAAATGCTCCTGCACATTTAAAGGCAACCTTTTTTGCAGTTTTTGCATCTTTTACTAATCTTGCTTTATCAGCAAGTGCTTTAGGAACAAAATATTTAAATGAAATATTTACTGTAACTAGAGAGGTTAAAGATAAAGTTTCTGGTGAGATACAAACTACAGCAGATTATTCTGAACTTGGAATTTTATTAATTGTTGTAACACTTTTAACTTTAATTCTTCCAATTGTGTTTGTATTTATAATTAATAATAGTAAATACAAAACTACTGAATAAAATTAATAAAATGAAAAAAATTTTCTTAGTTTATGGACATTATAATGATAATTCATTTAATGCAGCCATAAGAGATGAATTTATCAAACAATCAAATTTGAATGGAAATCAAGTTGACTCAGTTGATTTATATAAAGAGAAATTTAATCCGGTTTTTGCTGGAGAAGAACCTGATCAAGAAGTTTTAGATCATAGAAAAAGAATAGAGGAGAGTGATGTTATTGTGCTTATCGCTCCAATTTGGAATTTTAGGATGCCGGCAATAGTTGAAGGATGGATTGATAAAGTTTTAGCACCACCTTGGGCATTTAGATTTAAACAGTTAGTAGGTAACTATGGTTATCCAATTGGAAACTTAAGAGACAAAAAGGCTGTAATTTTTTGTACATATGGTTCTCCAAGATTAGCAATTACCACATTCTTTTTAAACCTTCCAATTAGAAGATTAAAAAGGGGAGTATTTCACATGTGTGGCATATATAACATTGTTTATAGAAGATATTTTGCAGTACCATTTGTAAGTGATTCAAGGAGACAAGAGTTTTTAAGCGATGTTAGAAAAACAGCAAATAATCTTTAAAGTTTTAATTTTATTTTTATTTTCTTTTTCATCTGCAAATGCAGAATTGTTAAATCCCAGCAGCACTATAAGTCCCAAAGAAGTTGTGAAAATTCAACTAGATGGGCTTCAGCAAAATGATCTTAGATATAAAGATAGTGGTATCGAACAAACTTGGAAATTTGCCCACCCAAATAATAAAAGAGCAACAGGACCTTTAAGTAAATTTAAAATGATGATAAAGGGTGACTCCTATAAAATGATGATTAATCACTTAAGTCATACAATAACAGAACTTGGAAGTAGTGACAAATGGGCTCAATTTGAAGTGATCATTCTTGATAAAGATAAGATTTACCACAAATTTAATTGGCAAGTTGAAAAGTACACTTTGGATGGAAGTCTAAAAGACTGCTGGTTAACTACAATAGTGTCAAGCCCGATCTCTCTAGGAAGCTCAATTTGATTATCCACATATACATTTTTGTTTCGTAACAATTAAAAATTTAGTAGGAATCTCTGAATGAAAACAAAAACTAAAGTTGTAGTAGTTGGTGGAGGAGTTGTAGGAGTTAGTGCTCTTTATCATTTAGCAAAAAAAGGTTGGTCTGATGTAGTTCTTATTGAAAGAAAAGAATTAACTTCAGGATCTACTTGGCATGCAGCTGGCTTGTTACCTTTATTTAATATGAGTTATTCAGTAGGGCAACTTCACAAGTATGCAGTTAATCTTTATAAAACATTGGAAAAGGAAACTGGAAAAAATGTTGGCTTTAGTGTTGTTTCAAACATTCGTTTAGCAAGCACAAAAGATAGAATGGATGAGTATCATCAATATGCAGGTGTTGCTCGAACTATTGGTGTAGACGTAAAATTTTTAACTCCACAGCAAGTTAAAGAAATTTGGCCACTGTGTCATACAGATGATTTAGTTGGTGCAATACAGCATCCCGAAGATGGATATATTCAACCAGCAGATTTAACACAAGCATTAGCAACAGGTGCAAGAAATAGAGGAGCCGAAATTTATAGAAACACGACTGTCATATCAATGAGACAAACTAAAGACGGGTGGGTTGTGGAAACAGATAAAGGATCAATAGAATGCGAACATGTTATTTCATGTTCAGGAAATTTTGCGCGACAAACAGGTGAAATGGTTGGATTAGATATACCGGTAATACCTGTTGAACATCAATACATTGTTACTGAACCTCATCCTGCAATTCAAAAAAGAAAAAAAGATGGATTACCAGAAATGGGAGTACTGAGAGATAGTGATAGCAGATGGTACATGAGAGAGGAAGCTGGAGGATTAATTTTAGGTCCTTATGAAGATGGTGCACCAGCTTGTTATGTAGAAGGTCCATCAAAGAATTCAGAATATGAATTATTTCAAGAAGACTTAGACAGATTAGCTCCACACATTGAAGGTGCAATTCATAGAGTACCTGCGTTTGGAGAAGTTGGAGTAAAGAAAGTTTATAATGGAGCAATCTGTTACACTCCTGATGGAAATCCAATTGTTGGACCAGCCTGGGGACTAAAAAATTTTTGGATTAATGAGGGACATAGTTTTGGAATAACAGCAGCAGGTGGTGCAGGTTGGCAATTAGCAGAGTGGATCATTGATGGTGAGCCTACAATTGATATGTTGGGAGTTGAACCAAGACGTTACGGTAACTATGCAACTAAATCTTATTTAAAAGCAAAAAATGAGGAAGCATACAGTCATGTATTTATTGTTCATTATCCAGATGAAGAAAGACCAGCAGCAAGACCATTAAGAACAGCTCCTTGTTATGAACGAATGAAAAATTTGGGTGCAGTATTTGGTCAGAAATTTGGATGGGAAAGACCTAATTTTTTTGCAACAGATGGAATGGAGCAAAAAGATGATTGGTCATTTAGAAGATCAAAATGGTTTGATGCGATTAAAAAAGAATGTCAGAATGTAAAAGAAAACGTGGGTCTTTTAGATATGACTGCGTTTGCAAAATGTAGAATTAGAGGACCTAAAGCAGAGGAATTTTTAGATTATTTAGTTGCAAACAAACTTCCAAAAAAAATTGGAAGGATTAATTTATGTCATGCATTGAACACTAAAGGTGGAGTACATTCAGAATTTACAATAATGAAAGAGGCAGAAAATAGTTATTATTTAGTTTCTGCTGGAGCAAATTTAAGATTGGACCATGATTGGATACAAAAATGGATGCCAGATGATGGATCTGTAATATTTGAGGACCTAACTAATAGCACTGGAGTTTTGGTAGTAGCTGGTCCAAAAGCTAGACAATTAATGCAAAAGGTTTCAACAGATGATTTTTCTAATGAAAATTTTAAATGGCTAACTGCAAAAAATGTAAATGTGGGATATGCACCGGTGAATGCTATGAGAGTAAACTTTGTTGGTGAGCTTGGTTGGGAATTACATCATCCAATTGAATATCAAAACCATATTTTCGATAAACTAATGGAAGCAGGTAAAGATTTAGGAATCAAACCTTTTGGAATTAGAGCCATGAATAGTTTAAGAGTTGAAAAATCTTATAAACTAGTTGGCACAGAATTATCAATTGAATACTCACCATATGAGTCAGGTCTTGATAGATTTATTCATCCAAACAAAGGTAATTTTATCGGTTTAGACGCACTTAATAAATGGAGAGAAAAAGGCTTCGATAATAAATTAGTTACTCTAGAGGTGCATAACACTAAAGATGCTGATGTTTTAGGCAATAATCCGATTTTTAAAGATGGTAAAGTTGTTGGAAGAGCAACAGGAGGTGAATTCGGATTTAGATTAGATAAATCAATAGCTCTTGCAATGGTTAAGCCAGATTGTTCAAATGTGGGCGACAAATTACAAGTTGATATATTAGGTGAAATGTACGACGCTACTGTCTTAGATGAAAGTCCATACGACTCAGAAAATAATTTATTGAGAGCTTAATGAAAATTTTAGTAGCTGTAAAAAGGGTTATTGATTACAACGTTCAAATCAGAATTAAAGAAGATGGATCTGGTGTAGTTACTGACAATGTTAAAATGTCAACAAATCCTCCTGATGACAATGCAATTGAAGAGGCTGTAAAAATAAAAGAGGCAGGCAAAGCCACAGAAGTAGTTGCAATAACTGTTGGAGAAGAAAAAGCTCAAGAAACAGTTAGGAAAGCTTTAGCCGTTGGTGCGGATAGAGGCATTCATGTAAAAGTTGATGGAATTCTAGAACCGCTTGCCGTTTCAAAAATTTTACAAAAAATAGTAGATAAAGAAAAACCAGATTTAGTATTTATGGGCAAACAAGCAATTGATGATGATTGTAATCAAACAGGTCAAATGTTAAGTGCATTATTAAATTGGCCACAAGCAACATTTGCTTCAAAGATTGATGTAAATGATAATAAATTAGAAGTAACTAGAGAAATTGACGAAGGTCTTGAAACAATTGAAATAAATGTTCCAGCTATTGTAACTTGTGATCTTAGGCTGAATGAACCAAGATATGCATCACTACCAAATATAATGAAGGCTAAAAAAAAACCTATAGAAGAAATTGCTGCTTCTGATTTAGGTGTAGATATTTCGCCAAGATTAAAACAATTAAAAGTAGAGGAACCTCCAAAAAGAAAAGCAGGTATAAAAGTAGCAAATGTTGCTGAATTAGTTCAAAAGTTAAAAAATGAGGCGAAGGTAATTTAATGGCAGTTTTACTTATAGCAGAGCACAACAATAAAGAGTTAAGACCTTTTACTCTTAATGCAGCTTCTGCAGCATCTCAAATTGACTCTGATGTTCATGCAGTTATTATTGGTCAAAACTCTGCAGAAGCTACAAAAAAATTATCTGAACTTCCAGTGGTTAAAAAAGTATTAAGTGTAGAAGCAGCTCACTATGAAAACTTTACAGCAGAAAATTATGCTCCAGTGATTGTTAAACTCGCAGAGAATTATTCTCACATAGTTTGTTCAGCAAATACATTTGGAAAAAATTTGATGCCTAGAATTGCTGCTCATCTTGATACATCTCAAGTAAGTGACATTATTAAAGTAATATCTCCAGATACTTTTTTAAGACCAATTTATGCAGGTAACGCATTTGCAACAATTAAAAGCAATGATGCTAAAAAGTGTGTAACAATCAGACCTACTTCATTCGATCCTTGTGAGAGCACAGGTGGATCGGCCCAAATTGAAAAAATAGAAGCTTCTGAGGAATTTTCAAATACAAAATTTATCAAAAGAGAGGAAATTAAATCTGATCGCCCTGAGCTTGGAACAGCAAGAATTGTTGTATCAGGTGGCAGAGGAATGCAAAGTGGAGACAATTTTAAATTAATCACAGAAATTGCTGATAAACTTGGTGCAGCCATTGGTGCATCCAGAGCAGCAGTTGATGCAGGTTATATTAGTAACGATCACCAAGTAGGCCAAACAGGAAAAGTAGTAGTCCCAGATTTGTATATAGCTATTGGAATTTCAGGAGCAATTCAGCATTTAGCAGGAATGAAAGAAAGTAAAGTCATAGTTGCGATTAATAAAGATGGAGAAGCACCAATTTTTAGTGTTGCAGACTATGGTTTAGAAGCTGATTTATTTGAAGCGATACCTCAGTTTATGGAAGAACTGAACAAATTAAACACTATACAAAAATAATCCTTACAGTTAAAAAATAGATTATGTCTAGAGAATCAATGGAATATGACGTTGTAATCATTGGTGGGGGACCATCAGGATTATCAACAGCAATAAAATTAAAACAATTTCATTTTTTAAATCATTTACTGAGGCTTTTTCTTGGACTTCAAGTTCTAAGTAGTCTTTGTTGCTAAAATCTCTACTAGCTCCAAATAATTCTAATTTAATTTTCATTTCTTTAATTTAGATGAGAATTTCAAATTCTCACTATTAAATTGTGATTTATTTTTATCTATAAAATCATCCATAATCTTAACTTTCTCGTCCTCAAATTCAGAAACCTTTCTTTCATTAAGATCTACATATAAAGCTAGAATTTCAATTGTTGAGGCTAGGAATTTTTTTTCTTTGTGGATCATTTCCATTTTATATTGAAGTCTTTTTTTATCATGATCAAAATAAACACAATTAATATCTACTTCATCGTTTAGTTGAAGCTCTTGATTGTATGTTATGTGAGACTCTACAATCATTGTACTTTTCTTAGTTGTTTTTGCCGAGTGTTCACCCATTTTAAAAATATTATTTAGCGTATCAGCACCATATTTATCAAACATTAATAGATAATATGAAACATTCATATGATCATTATAATCGATCCAATCTTTAATTACTTTTTGAGTACTTAGATAAACAGACATTTGGAATTAGAATATATTTTTTAAAAATTCAGGCAATCCATCTGGATTAGTCCATAATCCGCTTTTTCCACCTTCTTTAATTAATAACTTCACGTTATCTATTTTTAGATGTGGATTTATTATTTTACTTAAATCATAAATTGTTATTAATGCAGTATTCACACCCATAATAGCTTCCATCTCTACACCTGTTTTAGCTACTGCTGATACAACGCAAAAAACTTCTATTGAATTATCAACTTCATTCATAATTATTTTAGTTGCAGTATGATCGATTGGAAGTGGGTGACACAAAGGAATTAACTCACTTGTTTTTTTTACTCCTAACACTGCTGATATTTCAGCTAAAGTTATTGGATCTCCTTTAGGCATTTTTTTATTTTTGATAAGATCAAAAACATTTTCACCTACATAAATTTTTCCTGAAGCTAAAGCTCTACGAAATGTTTCTTTCTTAAATGAAACATCAACCATATTAAAAGAATTTTTTTGAAAAATTTCTTTTGCCCAATCTTTAAGTTCCTCTTGATTTATAATTTTTAATTTTGTCATTAACCACCTGTTGTAGATAAATTTTCAGTTAAACCAGTTTCTCCTAGCTCTAAATAGTGAGATTCTTTTTTAAATTTCATTTGTCCAAGTATTAAATCTTGCAGCTCTTGAATTTGATCATCCTTTTGTAACAAATGTCTTATACTTATACCTGTATTTCCAAACAAACATAATCTTAGATCGCCTCTCGAGGTAATTCTTAACCGATTACAAGTTTTACAAAAATCTTTAGAGTAAGGAGCTATAATTCCAAATTTTCCTTCATAGTGTGGATTGATATAATTTAAAGAGGGTCCAGCATCCTTTCCAAAAGTTTGGTAAATCCAATTATTTTTATCCAGATATTCTTTGAAAATTTTAGAGGAAACATGATACTTATTAAAATAGTTTAAATTATCCCCTGTTCGCATTAATTCTATATATCTGAAATCTACTTTATTTTTTTTAATGAAATTTCCCCAAGTATCAAAATCTTTTTCCGATGTGTTGATATTTTTTAAAAGTACAGCGTTAATCTTTATATTATCAAAATTTAAATCTTGTAGATTTTGAATTCCCCTAAGAATTTCAGGCAGTCTATCGTGGCCAGTTATAGTTTTAAAAGTATTTCTATCAAGACTATCAATACTTATATTTATTCCATTTAAACCACTATTAACTAACATTTGAGCTTTTTTATCTAAATGATATCCATTTGTAGTTATTGTAACTTTTTTAATTCCAGCATCTTTTAAAATCTTAATTATTTCAAAAAAATCTTTTCTAACTGTTGGTTCTCCTCCTGTTATTCTTATTTTGCTTACACCTAATTTTGAAAAAACTATTGCTAAACGTCTTATTTCATCTAAATGAAGAAATTTTCTATTATCACTTTTATCAACTTGATAACCATTAGGTAAACAATAACCACATTTAAAATTACAAACATCAGTTATTGACATTCGGATATATGGAAACTTTCTACCAAAATTATCTTGCAATAAACTCATAAGTTTAACTTATAATAAAAAATATTTTAAAGAAACATGTTTTGTTTAGATTAAAGAATTAAATAAAAATTAAAAACCAATATACGGCTAAACCCGCAACAATTGTAGCAATAATGTTTTTACTTAAGGTCCCAATAATTACAGCAATGATAGAAGCTAAAATTTTAGGATTATTTTCAAATTGTAAGATTCCCATCTCATCTAAAAAAATTGCTGGAAATATAATTGCTGGAAAAATTGCAGATGGTACATAAGACAAAACTTCTCTAATTCTATCGTTAAACATCTCTTTCTTTAACAATGCAATCATTGAAAATCTTGTGAAAAAAGTAATCAATCCACAATAAATAATTAATGCCCAATCATTCATATTTTTTAATCATCTTTGTTAAAATCATTGCAACAAATAATCCAGCTAATGCCGCTACAATTACATAAGCTTTATAAGGTATAAAGTTAAAGCCAAATGTTGCTACCAGTCCCGAAATTATTATAACAACTACATTAACTAGCTTTCTAAAATCATTAACAAGAAGTGCTAAAAAAGTTAAAGGAACAGCAAAACTCAAACCTAGCTTATCTGGGATAGCTGCACCTAAAATAATTCCTAGAAAAGTAGTAGTTTGCCAAACAACCCAGCAAGTAGCACCTCCTCCAATTAAATGAAAATATTTATTTTTTTCTTTATTCTTTTTTAAATATTCATTTGACCTTGCAAATGCTTGATCAATTAAAAAATATGAAATTATAATTTTCCAAGTTAATTTTAGATCAGATAGATGTTCAGATACAACTGCTCCATAAAGTAAATGTCTTGAATTGACAGCACCAACAGAACTAATAATTACTAAAGACGAAGCGCCACCAGAAAATAACTGTAATAAAACTATTTGAGAAGCACCGCCAAAAATTATCAGAGACATTCCCATTGTTTCTAAAGGTGTAAAACCAATATCAATTGCAAGCACCCCAAATATTAAACCGAATGGGACTACGGGTATCATTAATGGGCTTACATCAATAACACCTTTATAAAAAACTTTAAGATTACTTCTCATATTTAAAAAAGCTTTTATTAGAAGCAAACAATATGATCAATATGAATTGGTCTTTTTATTCCAAACTTTTCCTCTACTTCATGTTGATGGATGTGATGGGAATGAACAAATACAGGTATTAAAGTATCGCTAGGTGTTTTAAGGGTATAAATAAAATTAGTTCCTCTAAATTTTCTATCAACTACTTCTAATTTTAAATTACTTTTATCATCATGTTCTAAGTCTTCTGGTTGAAGAAGTAATTGTACATTTGAACCTTTAGGGTACTCTTTAATAAAATTTCCTTCAATAGTTCCCAAATCCCAGCTTTCTAGAGTATTTTTACCAGTTACTTTTGCTGGAATTAATATTCCTCTATTTAGAAAATTAACTACCTCTACTGAATTAGGGAAATGATAAACTTTATAAGGGTCATCAAATTGCTTTAGTTCTTGATTAATAATTATTCCACACTTTGAGCCTAAATAAAAAGCTTCATAAGAATCATGTGTAACTATAATTGTAGTAATCTTTAATTTATTTAATATTTTTTTTAATCTTACTTGTATTTCTTCCTTAAAACTTTGATCGACATTAGATAAAGGTTCATCTAATAAAAGAAGATCTGGTTGAGTTATTAAAGATCTTGCAAGTGAAGCTCTTTGAGCCTCTCCAGCACTAATCTGATGGGGATATTTATTTAATATGTGAAAGATATCTAATAAATCAACTATTTCTTTCAAACTAATTTTTTTATCTTTTTTTCCTTTATTTCTATCTGCACCTAATAATATATTCTTTTCTACTGTATAATGTGGAAACAAACTATTATCTTGGAAGGCCAGAGATATATTTCTATTTTCTGGTTCTACGTTAATTGTTTTAGAAGATAACATTTTATTGTTTAATTCAATAGATCCATTATTTATCTTTTCTAATCCTGCAATTGTTCTTAAGATTGTAGTTTTTCCTATACCTGATGGACCCAGAAGACATATAACGTCACCTTCGTTCTTTATAGAAAAGGATACATTTTTAACTTTTGTTTTTCCGCTTACATTAAAATCAACATTTTTAACTTCAAAAAAATTTTTAGTCATCTGATTCTCTTAATATATATTTTGAAGTAATTATAATAAAGAAACTTGCAATTAAAATTAAAAATAATGAGGGAACTGCAGCAGCCTCTAATAAATCTTCAGATGCAGAAATATAGGCTGTAGTAGCAAAAGTTTCAAAATTAAAAGGTCTTAAAATAAGAGTTATGGGTAATTCCCTTACAATTTCTAACGATATTAATATTATAATAAATAAAAGAGAATTTCTTAAGAAAGGAACATGAATATTCATGAAAGTTTTTCTTTTAGAAAAACCAAGAAGGTATGCACTCTCATCAACTGAAATATTAATTTTTTCATATCCAGATTTTATCCCATTAAAAGCTAAAGAGTAAAATCTTACAAAATAAACTAAAACTAATCCAAGTATAGAACCAATAAATATTTTTTTAATAGATAAAAAACCTAATGACTTAATTATATTGTCATCAAACCAAGCAATAAAAGTTATGAAAGCAATAGCTAAAATTACTCCAGGAATTGCGTAACCAGAAATTGACAATGTGGATAAAATATTTAAAGTTTTATTATTTGAAACCCTATTGCCATAGTTTGATAATAAAGAGAACATTATTAATACTAAACTAGATAAAAAAACTAAATAAAGAGTATTTAATAAAAGATCAATTACTTGTAGATCAAACAAGTTTTCTGGGAATTTTATTGTCCAATATAACATTTGGCTTAATGGAAATAAAAAACTCATAAAAAATACAAAAAAACATCCTACAAATGCTAAGACTGCTTTATTACCAGAAAGTTCTAATTTTTCCTTTTGTTTAAAACCACCTCTAGAATTAAAGTGATATTTTGCTTTTCGTCTAGATAAATTCTCAAGTACAAATAACGAAAATATAAATAATAATAAGAAAAAAGATATCCTGTTAGCAAAAGCTAAATCATCAAAAGTTATCCATGAATTATATATGCCAGTTGTTAAAGTATTGATTGAAAAAAAATCTACTGCTCCAAACTCAGCTAAGGTTTCCATGGCAACCAGAGATAAACCAGCAACTATTGCTGGCCTAGCGGCTGGTAATATAATTTTATAAAAAGATTTAAATTTTGAAAAACCAAGATTTTTTCCTAAATCTATTAAGTTTTGTGATTGATATAAAAAAGATGCTCTAACGAGAATGTAAACATAAGCAAATAAAGAAAAGCTAATTGATATTATTGCACCAAACATTCCATCAAATTTTGGAATACTTTTATTGTAATTTGCATCACCAAATAGGCTTTTTAAAATAGTAAAAGCAGTTCCATAGTTTTCAAAAAAAGCTGTTAATGAGTAAGCATAAATATAAGGAGGAACTGCAAATGATAAAATCAATGCCCATTTGAAAAAATTACTACCTGGAAATTGATAAAAAGATACTAAGTAGGCTGTTCCAGTGCCTAATAAAAATGTGCAAATCAATACTGAGATTAATAATGCAACTGAATTAAAAGTATACTCTATTAAAA
>CACJED010000019.1 GCA_902592285.1 uncultured Pelagibacteraceae bacterium
TTGGTAAGATTGGTTTGAAATCTTTAACTAACAACTATCAATCTTTTAGTGCCGGAGAAATTAGAGAAATAATTTCAATAAATGATAATTTTGACATAAAAATTTTACCTCTTATTTGTTACGAAATAATTTATTCGGGCAATATTTTTAATGACTCAAATTTCGATTACATAATAAATGTCTCGGAGGATGGTTGGTTTGGAAATTCTATTGGGCCATATCAACATTTTGTACATAGTATTTTTAGAGCTATTGAAAATGGCAAATATTTAATTAGGTCAGCTAATAACGGAATTTCTGCAACAATTAATCCAATAGGTATTATAGAAAAAAAAATTGAGTTTGGTCAATCTGGTTATATAGATTTTTACGAAAGAAGAGTTTTTAATGAAACGTTGTTTTCAAAATATGGTAATAAAATGTTTTTATTTATCATTTTGTTATATATTTTTTTGATATTTTCATTTAATAGAAATTCCTAATGAATGATTTAAAAAATTATCTTTTTACGAGCGAGTCCGTTTCTGAAGGTCATCCAGACAAAGTTTCTGATAGAATTTCAGACATGGTTGTAGATAGTTATCTCTCTAATGATCCTTTTTCAAGAGTAGCATGTGAAACATTAACAACAACAAATAAAGTTGTTCTTGCTGGTGAGGTTAGAGGTCCTGAAATTAAAAATGATGAGTTAATTCAAAAAGTAAGAGATTGTATTAAAGATATTGGTTATGACCAAGATGGCTTCACTTGGAGAGAAGCAACAAAAATAGAAAGTCACTTACATTCCCAATCCGCAGATATTGCGCTAGGTGTAGATTCCTCAGGTAACAAAGATGAGGGCGCAGGAGATCAGGGGATTATGTTTGGATTTGCATGTAGTGAAACAGAGGAGTTGATGCCTGCACCAATTTACTATTCACATAAAATATTAAGACTGATGGCCGAAGATAGAAAATCAGGAAAGTTAAAAAACATTGAACCTGATTCTAAAAGTCAAGTGACTTTTGAATACGAAAATGGAAAACCTAAAAAAGTAAAATCTGTTGTCATATCATCTCAGCATTCACCAGACGTTGATCAAGCTCAAGTTAGAGAATTACTTAGACCTTATATGCTTAATTCAATTCCCAAAAAATTTTTTGACGGATTTGATGAAAAAGAGTTTTATGTTAATCCAACAGGAAATTTTGTAATAGGTGGACCTGATGGAGATTGCGGCTTAACAGGAAGAAAAATCATTGTTGATACATATGGTGGAGCTGCTCCTCATGGTGGTGGCGCGTTTTCTGGAAAAGATCCTACTAAAGTTGATAGATCAGCTGCTTATGTCTCAAGATATATAGCTAAAAATATTGTTTCATCAAAAATTGCAGATAAATGCTTAATACAATTATCTTATGCTATTGGCGTATCCAAACCACTCTCTATTTATGTAAATTTATTTGATGGTGATATTGAAAAAAATAAATTTGTTGAAAAGAAGATTGAGGAAAATTTTGATTTAAGTCCAAGAGGAATTAGAGAAATGCTTAGTTTAAATAAACCAATATATGAAAAAACAGCAGCCTACGGTCATTTTGGTAGGACACCTGAAAGTGATGGGGCATTTTCTTGGGAAAATACTGATAAAACTGAGGTTTTTTTAAAATAGTTTTTATTGAATTAAAAAAAAACTTTAATATATTGGCTTCACATTGTTGAATTACAAAATGGGCGTAAGCCCATTTTTTTTTGGAGTAATTAAAATATGTTAAATAAACGAGCAGACAAATTAGAGCTATTGAGAATTGCTGAAGCTGTAGCTCTGGAAAAATCTATTGATAAGGAATTAATTATTAGTTCAATGGAAACTGGAATTGCTAAAGCTGCAAAATCAAAATTTGGACAAGACAATGAAATAAAAGTTTTAATAAATAGAGAAAATGGTGACATTGAACTTTTTAGAAAATTAGTAATTTCTGAAAATCCAGAAAATATAAACACAGAGATAAAACTTGAAGACGCTATATCTCTTAATGAAATAAACAGAGAAAAAAAGGTTGGAGATGAAGTTTTACAACCTCTTCCATCTTTTGATTTTGGAAGAATAGCTGCTCAAACTGCTAAACAAGTTATTAATACCAATGTAAGGGAAGCCGAAAGAGAAAGACAGTTTAATGATTTTATCGATAAGAAAGATACTATTTTAAGTGGCATAGTTAAAAGGTTAGAATTTGGAAATGTAATAGTGGATCTTGGAAGAACTGAGGCGATTATTCAAAAAAATGAAATGATACCAAGAGAAAATGTCAAAGCTGGAGACCGAGTTAAAGCTTATTGCAGTGACGTTAGAAGGGAACCTCGTGGTCAACAGATCTTTTTATCAAGAGCTCATCCAAAGTTTATGGAAAAATTATTCCTTCAGGAAGTTCCTGAAATTTATGATGGATTAATTGAGATTAAATCTTCATCAAGAGATCCAGGTAGTAGAGCTAAAATTTGTGTAAAAGCCGTAGATACTTCTTTAGATCCTGTTGGAGCTTGTGTTGGAATGAGAGGCTCAAGGGTTCAAGCAGTGGTAAATGAACTGCAAGGAGAAAAAATTGATATTGTAAACTGGTCTGAGGATCCAGCTGTGTTAGTTTCAAATGCACTTTCTCCTGCTGAGGTTCAAAGGGTCAACGTTGATGTTGAAAGAAAAAAATTAGATGTAATTCTTACTGAAGAAAATTTAAGTAAAGCAATTGGTAGAAGAGGCCAAAATGTAAGATTGGCAACTAAGTTGCTAAATTATGAAATTAATATAATGACAGATGCTGAAGACTCTGAGAGAAGGCAATTAGAATTTAAAGAAAAAACAGAAAATTTTGTAAAAAACTTAGAATTAGATGAAACATTAGGACAATTATTAGTAGCTGAGGGTTTCTCAACGATTGATGATATTAAAGATAGTAAAGCTGAAAGCTTAATGAAAATAGAGGGCATTGAAGAAGATACAGCAAAGGCATTAATTGAAAGAGCAAAAGAATTTTATCAGAAAGATCAAGAGGATATTTCTCAAAGGATTAAAGACCTTGGTCTTGAAGAAGCATTAATCAATTTAAAAGGATTAACACCAGGAATGCTGGTTACCCTGGGAGAACAAAAAATTTTAACTCTTGAGGATTTTGCTGATTTAGCATCAGATGAATTAACAGGTGGATATGATGTGGTTAAAGGTGAAAGAGTAAAAATTCAAGGTTATCTGGAGGATTTTGCTTTGTCAAAAGAAGAGGCAGATGGATTAATTATGTCTGCAAGAAATATAGTTTATAAAGATTGAGTGATGAGATATGGAGAACAAAAAAACAAAATTAACAATTTCTGGCTCAGCCAAAAAAACAATCAAAAATATTGAGATTGCTAGAACTCAGGGAAAACATTCAGTTGTAATCGAAAAATCAAAAAGTAATTTTCAAAAAAAAGGAAGTTCTTTTAGAGGTTCAGGATTCAATACAAGAAAAAAAACTGCCGCGACATTTAATCGTGGAGCTCCTTTTAAATCATCATTTGAGACTAAAACACCTCCAATAACAAACGATTTTGAGAGAAGAAAACTAGCTGAGCAGAGAGCTACCAAAAGATTAAAAGGAGATAGCGATAGTAAAAAAATTAAACTTGGAACAAAAAAAAGAGAGGCAAAGTTAACTGTCTCGAGAGCCTTAAGTGATGAAATTGAGGCAAGAGAACGAAGTTTAGCATCTGTTAAAAGAGCAAGGGAAAAAGAGCAGAAAAATTTAATTAAAAACGAAAATAAAGAAAATCTTAAACCAATTAAAAGAGATATAAATATTCCAGAAGCCATCACAGTGAGAGAGCTTGCAAATAGAATGGCAGAACAATCAAGTAATGTAATCAAGTATCTTTTTGGTATGGGAGTCACTGTTACGATAAATCAAACCTTAGCTGCTGATACTGCAGAATTCTTAGTAAAGGAGTTTGGTCATAATCCTATTCGCGAGGAAAAGGCTGAAGAAATTATTCAGAAAATTAAAGCAACTAGAGTAGAAAATCTTAAAAATAGACCTCCTATAGTAACAGTTATGGGGCATGTTGATCATGGAAAAACTTCAGTTCTTGATGTGCTTAGAAGCGCAAATGTAGTATCAGGAGAGTTTGGTGGAATAACCCAACATATTGGTGCCTACCAAATTGAAAATCAGTCAAATAAATTAACTTTTATTGATACACCCGGCCACGCTGCTTTTACAGAGATGAGAGCAAGAGGATCTAAACTGACTGATGTAGTGGTTTTAGTTGTTGCAGCAGATGATGGAGTAAAACCACAAACAGTAGAGTCCATTAAGCATGCAAAAGCAGCAAATGTTCCAATTGTAGTTGCGATTAATAAATGTGATTTACCAGAAGCAGACCCTCAAAAAATTAAGAATCAACTGCTTGAGCATGAATTGATAGCAGAAGATTTATCTGGAGATACATTAATGGTTGAAATTTCTGCAAAAACTAAATTAAACTTAGATAAATTGGTTGAAGCTATAGTGCTTCAAGCTGAAATTTTAGATTTGAAAACTGATTTTGAGTCAAAAGCAACTGGAGTAGTTTTAGAGTCAAAAATAGATGTTGGTAGAGGTCCAGTTGCAACTATAATTGTAACAACAGGCACATTAAAAAAAGGTGATTTTTTTGTAAGTGGATTAAGATGGGGAAAGATCAGAGCAATCATAAATGATAAAGGAAAAAATGTTGATGAAGCTCTTCCATCAACACCAGTAGAAATTTTGGGTATCAATGGTGCAGCAAAAGCTGGAGATGACTTTATTGTATTAGATAATGAAAAAGAAGCCAAAACATTAAGTGAAAGTAGAAAAGAAGAGGCAAAAGATGGAAAAAATCCATTATCGTTTGCAACTAAAGACTCCGCTTTTACAGATAAATCTGCAGAAGAACTAAATCTTATTATTAAATCAGATGTTCATGGATCATCTGAGGCTATTAAAAATGCAATCAGTCAAATAAAACATGATGAAGTCAAACCAAAAATTATTTTAGCAGATATTGGAATGGTTACAGAGACAGATGTGACTTTGGCTAAAGCATCTAATGCCACATTAATTGCTTTTAATGTCAAACCTAGCAAAGAAGCAAAAAAACTGGCTGAAAATGAAAATATTAAAATTTCTACATATAATATTATTTATGAAGTTTTAGACTATATAAAACAAAGAATGTCTGGTCTGCTAACACCTGATGTTCAAGAAACAATAACGGGCACAGCACAGATCTTAGAAATTTTTAAAGTTTCAGGAGCTGGTAAAGTAGCAGGATGTAAGATTATTGAAGGTGAAATCTCAGGAACTTCAGATGTAAGACTAATAAGAGATGGAACAATCATTTATACTGGAAAAGTAGGCACTTTATTTAGAGAAAAAAATCAAGTGAAACAGGTAAGCAATGGTCAGGAATGTGGAATTACGATAAAAGAATATATGGATTTTCAAAAAGATGACACAATAGAGGCATTTAATATAATCTCAAAAGAAAGAACAATCTAATGGCCGATAGAATAGGAAAATCAATTTCACAAAGACAATTAAGAGTTGGAGAAATGATTAAACAATCATTAAGTATGATTTTTATTAAAAACGAAGCTAAAGTTCCCAACTTAGAAACAAACACAATTACCGTTACAGAAGTAAAAATGAGCCAAGATTTGAAAATTGCCAAAGCTTATGTGATGCCTTTAGGTGGAGAAAATGCTGACGAAATAATTAGTCAGCTTAAAGCATATTCTTTTTTAATAAGAAAAATTTTATCAAAAAAAGTTTTTATGAAATTTTTACCTAAATTACTTTTTAGAAAAGATGAGTCTTTTGAATATGCAGAAAAAATAGAAAATTTAATCAAACAAACAAACAAGTAAGGAAAGTAAAGTATGAATATTAAGGCAAAAGAATTAGCAATTCATGACAAAGACACTGGATCATCAGAGATTCAGATTGCGTTGCTAACTGAGAAGATCGAAACTCTCTCAAAACACATTAAACAATACAAAAAAGATAAACACTCTTCAGTTGGATTGTTAAAAGCTGTAAATAAGAGAAAGAAATTATTAGAGTACTTGAAGAAAAATAAAATGGACTCTTATAAAAATGTACTGTCCAAATTGAATTTAAGAAAATAATAAGGATCAAGTTAGATAGAACGGAATGAAACGAAACGAAATGGAAATGAAATGTTTAAAGTATATAAGAAGGAAATAGAAGTAGCAGGAAAAAAGATAAGTTTAGAAACAGGTAAAGTAGCAAGACAAGCAGATGGTGCAATCATAGCCTCATGCGGTGAGACGGTTATTTTAGCAACAGTGGTAGGTGCAAAGAAAGTAAATCCAGATATGGATTATTTTCCATTATCTGTAAATTACCAAGAAAAATATTACGCAGGTGGAAAAATACCTGGCGGATATTTTAAAAGGGAAGCAAGACCAACTGAGAGCGAAACATTAATCTCAAGATTGATTGATAGACCGATCAGACCTTTGTTTCCTGATGAATTTAAAAATGAAGTTCAGCTGTTACCGACTGTAATTTCTTATGATAAAGAAAATCAACCAGACATTTTAGCAATTACTGCTTCCTCTGCAGCACTCGCTATTTCAGGAATGCCGTTCATGGGTCCAGTGGGTGCTTCTAGAGTAGGTTTTGTGAATGGAAAATATATTCTTAACCCTTCAAAGTCAGAACTTGAAAAATCAAGCTTAGATCTTGTAGTAGCGGGAACAAAAGATGCTGTGTTGATGGTAGAGTCTGAGGCTAATGGTTTGACAGAAGAAGAAATGTTAAATGCTGTTAAATTTGGTCACGAAGGTTTTGTACCAGTTATTCAGATGATTGAAGAACTAGCAAAACAATGCAGAAAACCTGAATGGACAGTTGATAAAAAAGATTTATCAGAAGTTAAAAAAGTTTTAGAGGACTCTTTTACAGAAGATCTTAAAAAAGCTTTTGCAACAAGAGATAAACAGGATAGATCAAATCAAATTTCAGAAATCACTGATAAAGCTAAGAAATTATTTGAGGAGAATGAAAATTTTTCTGATTTAGATGTTAACTCTGAACTTAAAAATTTAGAGAAAAAAATAGTTCGAACAGATATTCTTAAAAATAAAAACAGAATTGATGGAAGAGGATTGTCAGATGTAAGACCTATTTCATGTGAGGTAGGTGTTTTGCCAAGAACTCATGGTTCGGCATTATTTACTAGAGGAGAAACACAAGCAATAGTCGTTGCTACTTTGGGAACTTCAGATGATGAACAAAGAGTTGAAAGTTTAGATGGTTTGCAAAGAGAAAGATTTATGCTTCATTATAATTTTCCTCCGTTTTCAGTTGGAGAAACTGGAAGAATAGGAACTGGCAGAAGAGAAATAGGACATGGAAAATTAGCTTGGAGAGCTATTCATTCTTCATTACCATCTAAAGAGGCTTTTCCCTATACTTTTAGGGTTGTATCTGAAATTACAGAGTCTAATGGTTCATCTTCGATGGCCACTGTTTGTGGAACATCATTAGCGTTAATGGATGCTGGTGTGCCAATTAAAGAACCAGTAGCAGGTATTGCAATGGGATTAATTAAAGAGGGTGATGATTTTAGTGTTCTATCAGATATTTTAGGTGATGAAGATCATTTAGGAGATATGGACTTTAAAGTTGCGGGAACTAAAGATGGTATTACTTCACTTCAAATGGATATTAAAATAACTGGTATTACATTTGAAATTATGGAGCAGGCATTAAGTCAAGCTAAAGATGGAAGAGTTCATATTTTAGGTGAAATGAATAAAGCATTATCAGCTTCAAGATCTGATGTAGGAAAACACACTCCAAAAATGGAAAAAATTACAGTTGATAAAAAAGATATTGCAGCTGTTATTGGAAAAGGTGGAGCTACAATTAGAGAGATTGTAGAAAAATCAGGTGCTAAAGTTGATGTAAACGATGAGGGTGAAGTAACTGTTGCTGCTCCAGATGAAGATGCTAGAAATATTGCTATGCAAATGATCAAAGACATCACTGCAAAAGCCGAATTAAATAAAGTTTATTCCGGAAAAGTGATGAAGATTATGGAGTTTGGTGCATTTGTTAATTTTTTAGGTAAACAAGATGGACTCGTTCATATTTCTGAACTGGCAGACAAAAGAGTAGCTAAAGTAACTGATGTTGTTAAAGAAGGTGACCAGGTGAAAGTGAAAGTCATTGGTTTTGATAGAGGTAAAGTTAAACTTTCTATGAAACAAGCAGCGGATTAAGTCGCAGTGAAAAAAAAATTACATAGTATTAAATTCTAATAATGGAAACTTGGATAATTCTTTTACTGTTAGTTGTGATATTATGGGTTCTTTTTAGACCAATTTCAAAAAAAGAACTTGATAGATATAATGATAAAGATAATTGGTCGAATATGGGTTTTTAAAAAACCTTTTACAGATTAAGTAATATTTTTTGGATCTGGCATTCCAACTTTATTGTATCCAGCATCAACATAATGAATTTCACCAGTAACACCGTTTGCAAGGTCACTTAATAGATATAAAGCCGAATTCCCAACATCATAGATATCTACGTTTCTTTTAAGAAATGAGTGATCTTCATTCCATTTATAAAGGAATTTTGCATCTCCTATTGCTGAAGCTGCCAATGTTTTAATCGGTCCAGCGCTAATAGCATTAACTCTCATACCCTTGGTTCCTAGGTCCCTAGCGAGGTATTTTACACTTGCCTCTAATGCTGATTTACAAACACCCATAACATTATAATTTGGAATAGCTTTTGTAGACTCATAAGTCAATGTAAGTAAGCTTCCACTTTGCTTCATTACTTTAGACGCTTCTTTTGCAATCTCTGTAAATGAAAAACATGAGATTAACATACTTCTTAAAAAGTTTTCTCTAGTTGTGTTCAAGTATTCACCAGATAATTCTGATTTATCAGAAAAAGCCACTGCATGAACTACAAAATCGATTTCTCCCCATTTAGATTTAATATCTTCAAATAATTTTACAACTTCTTCCTTTTTTTCAACATCACAGCTGAAAGTAACTTTTGAATTTAATTTTTCTGCTAGAGGAACTACTCTTTTCTTTAGAGCGTCACCTAAATATGTGAATGCCAATTCAGCTCCCGCCTCTGCAAGTTTTTGAGAAATGCCCCAGGCAATAGATCTTTCATTAGCAACACCCATGATTAGTCCCTTTTTACCTTTCATTAAACTCATAATTAAACCTTTTCAAAAATTAAAGTTGCATTGGTTCCACCAAAACCAAAACTATTTGACATGACTGTGTTTAAAGTTACTCCAGTTTCAGTTTTAGAAACTATTGGAAACTTTTTAGCTTCTTCATCCATTTCACTAATATTTGCTGAACCTGTGATAAAATTATTTTTCATCATAATTAAACAATAAATTGCTTCATGGACAGAGGCAGCTCCCAGAGGGTGTCCGGATAAAGATTTTGTCGAACTTATTTTTGGAATATTGGCTCCAAAAGTTTCTTTGACTGCATTTAGTTCTGTAATATCTCCAACTGGTGTAGATGTTCCGTGCGTATTGATGTAATCAATTTTATCTTTAGCTGTTGACATTGCCATTTTCATACATCTTATAGCTCCTTCACCAGATGGTGCTACCATATCGTACCCATCTGAAGTTGCTCCATAACCAGTTAATTCCGCATATATTTTTGCACCTCTAGCCTTAGCGTGTTCATATTCTTCAAGAACTAATACACCACCACCACCAGCAATTACAAAACCATCTCTAGTTTTGTCATAAGCTCTTGATGCGGTTTCGGGAGTATCATTATATTTTGATGATAGAGCAGTCATGGCATCAAACATTGCAGTCATAGCCCAGTGAATTTCTTCACTACCACCCGCAAACACAACATCCTGTTTTCCCATTTGAATTAATTCCATAGAATTTCCAATACAATGTCCACTTGTTGCACAAGCGGAGCTCATAGTGTAGTTGGTGCCCTTGATTTTAAATGGTACCGCAAGAGTTGCTGATGCTGTACTTGCCATTGTTCTGGGTACAATAAAAGGTCCCATTAATTTCGGAGTTTTAGCCCTAGTTTTATCTGCTGCTAAAATTACATTTTCAATTGATGGACCACCAGAACCCATTACAATTCCAGTATTAAAATTACTTACTTCTTTTTCTTCTAGACCAGAGTCTTTAATAGCTTCTTTCATCGCAATGTAATTGTATGCTGAACCTGAACCCATAAATCTTATTGTTTTTCTATCAACATGATCCTCAAGTTTAATATCAGGTTTCCCATGAATATGACTTTTGAGATTATGTTCCTTGTACTCTTCAGAAAAAGTAATGCCTGATTTTGAATTTAAAAGTGATTGATGAACTTCTTCCTGATTATTTCCAAGACAAGATACAATACCTAAACCAGTAATTACAACTCTTCTCATTACTTAAATAAACCTACTTTTAAACTTTCTGCTGAATAAATTTTTTTACCATCAGCTAAAACAACTCCATTAGCTAGACCAACTGTTGTTCCTCCAGGAGACATAATTTTTTTCATATCAATCACATATTTTACTAATTTAACATTTTGTAATACTTCTCCTGTGAATTTCACTGTTCCAACTCCTAGCGCCCTTCCTTTCCCAGGGTTACCTATCCAACCTAGATAAAACCCAACCAGCTGCCACATAGCATCAAGTCCAAGGCAACCTGGCATTACGGGGTCTTCTTTAAAATGACAATCAAAAAACCAAAGTTCTTTTTTAATGTCTAATTCTGCTTTTAATGACCCTTTTTTAAAAGCACCATTATTATCATTAATTTCAGTAATTCTATCAAACATAAGCATTGGAGGAAGGGGTAATTTTGCATTTCCAGGCCCAAAGAGCCCCCCATTTCCACAATTTATAAGTTCATCATAAGAATATGAGTTTTTTTTCATAAATTGATCACCTTATTACTTGATTTTAGATAATTATAATATACATAAAGTTTAGAATTATTATAAATTATATGTCAAAAAACCTTGAATTTACTTATAAATTGAGATCTTCGGGTCTAAGACCTACTAGACAAAGACTAAAAATCTGCGAAGTATTGTTTAATAGAGATAAGACTTTTCATTTTACAATTAATGACCTTGCAAAAGATATATCAAAACAACTTAATGAAAAAATATCCTTAGCAACAGTTTATAACACGGTTCATGCATTTAAAAATAAAGGTTATTTGAAAGAGATTTCTATTAATAGTGATAAAAACTATTTCGATACAAATACAACTAGTCACCATCATTTTTTTGACCAGGATACAAATGAGTTAATTGATTGTACTGACGAAGTTGTTGAAACACCAAAAATCAAAAAAAATATTTTAGGAAAAAAAATTAATTCAGTTGAAGTTTTAATAAAAGTTGCAACTGATAATCAAAATCAAAAATAACCTAATAATATCAGTAGTTTAAATTATATATTATAATTATTCTAAACTGTTGACATCTATATTATAAAAACTATATATACTTAGTTAATCAAATAAGGAGATTATAATGTCATTAAAAGGAACTAAAACAGAAGAGAACTTAAAAGAAGCTTTTGCTGGTGAAAGTCAAGCTAACAGAAGATATCTTTATTTTGCACAGAAAGCTGACATAGAAGGCTACAATGATGTTGCAACAGTTTTTAGATCAACTGCAGAAGGTGAAACAGGTCATGCACATGGGCATCTTGAGTATTTAGAGCAAGTTGGTGATCCTGCAACTGGAAAACCGATTGGCGAAACTAAAGCAAATTTAGAGTCTGCGGTAGCTGGTGAAACACATGAATATACCGATATGTATCCAGGTATGGCTAAAACTGCTAGAGAAGAGGGATTTGACGAAATTGCTGATTGGTTTGAAACTTTAGCTAAAGCTGAAAAATCACATGCTGGTAAATTCCAGAAAACTTTAGAGTCTATTAGCTAAATAAATTTCTTAGTGGGCGCATAACGCCCACTAAAATAATCCAAATTTCAAAAAATTAAATTTTATGAGTAAAGAAGGAAGTTTAGGTGCACCTATCAGACATCCAATAAACTTTGAACATCCTGATTTTTTAAATCCTGAAAAATTAGATACAGAAATGAGAAGAGTGTTTGATATCTGTCATGGATGCAGAAGATGTTTTAATCTTTGTGATTCCTTTCCAAAATTATTTGACATGATTGATGACTCTAAAAATGAGGATGTTGAAAGTTTATCAAGTGATCAATTTGCACCCGTGGTAGATGCTTGTACATTATGTGACATGTGTTTCATGACAAAGTGTCCGTACGTTCCTCCACATGATTTTGATTTGGATTTTCCTCATTTAATGTTGCGATATAGAACAGCTCAAAAAAAATTAGGTAAATTACCAAATGTACCAGCACAATTAGCTCAAATTGATAGAAATGCTAAAATTGGCATTATGTTCTCTAAATTTATCAATTGGGCCTCAAATGTTAAGAATAAGTTAATTAGAAAAATCCTAGAGTTTATTACTGGGATAGATAAAACAGTTCAATTACCAAAATATAACTCAGAAACTTTTTCAAATTTTGTCAAAAGAAATAATGATAAAATAAATAAAGAAACATCTTTAAATCAAAGAAAAGTGGTAATTTATTCAACCTGTTTTGTAAATTTTAATAAAAAAAATACAGGTGTTGCTGCTTTGAAGGTTTTAAAAAAAAATGGTGTAGAAGTTCAAGAAGCTTATCCAGGTTGTTGTGGAATGCCATTTCTTGAGCAGGCAGAACTTTCAAAAGTTGTTGAACAAGCAAAAAAAGTTTCAAAAGATTTAATTAAATGGATTGACAAAGGATATAAAGTAGTAACTTTAACTGCAAGTTGTGGACTGATGTTAAAATTTGAATGGCCTTTGTTTTTACCAAATGATGAACAAATTAAAAAATTGTCTGCCAATGTTATGGATATTGATGAATACATTGTTGATATAGCAAATAATGAGGGCTTAGCTTCAGGGCTCAAAGAAATTGATGGTGGCGTGACTGTTCACCATGCCTGTCATGCTAGAGCTCAAAATATGGGTATCAAAGCTAGAGATATGCTTAAATTAATTCCTAATATTAAAATTGATGTTGTTGAAAGATGTGCTGGACATGGGGGAACTTTTGGGGTGATGAAAGAAACATATGAACTCGCAAAAAAAGTTGGAAGACCAACAGCAAGACAAATAAAAACTAAAAATAATAAATATATGGCATCAGATTGTCCATTAGCAGGAAAACATTTGAAACAACTTGAAGAAGATACAAATATTATAAATGATGAGGCACTACACCCTATCGAATTAGTAGCAAAAAGTTATAAGTTATGAAAATGCCGAAAGATAAAAGAGAAATCTTCAAAGAAGACATTTTACCTATAGATTTGTATACGAAGAATCGAAAAAGTATTCGAAAAAATATAGTTGAATTAAAAAAAGATCGAAGAGTTCCACTAGGACCCTATGCAACTTTTTATTTTGAAAGTTATGAAACAATGTTGGCACAAGTCCAAGAGATGCTTTACATTGAAAAAGGTGGAGATGAACAGTTAAAAGATGAACTTGCAGCTTATAATCCGCTAGTTCCTGATGGCAAAGAATTAACAGCAACATTAATGTTTGAAATAGATAATCCTGTTTCAAGAGCAGCTTTTCTTGGGAAAGTAGGTGGTATAGAGAAGGAAGTTTTTATGAAAGTTGAAGGTGAAAAAATTAAAGCTATACCTGAAGAGGATGTTGATAGGACTTCTGCTGAAGGTAAAGCATCATCAGTGCAATTTATTCATTTTAAATTTACCGATGAACAAATTGCTAAGTTTAAAAACACTTCGGAGGTTGAAATCGGCATAGATCATTCCGAGTATTCCCATACAACTAAATTGGGCAGTGCAACAGTAAAATCTTTAATAGCAGATTTTATTTAACACCTCCCCAAAGGTTTTTTGTATTAACCCATCCTTTCAATCCTCCAGTTTCAACTTTACACCAATCTTTTATACATTTTTGGATAACTAATAATCTACCTTTTTTAATATTGGCAACTGGTTCTGAGAATATTGTAGATTTTTTGAACAATATTTTATCTTCCATTGCAATAACCGAATTGACTTTTTTAAGTTGAGATAAATGAATCCAACCACTATTTTTTTTAAAGTCTATTATTCTTCTAAAATTTTCTTTTTCATCTATTTGCTTAATAGGTAAGTTTTTTTTTTTATATATATATTTTATTGGAAAATCAAAACTTGGGCCATATCTAACGTTAACTTTATCTTTTTTTAAAGACAAAAATTTTTCCTCACTTAAAACATATGAAGTTTGAAAAAAAAGTAATATCAAAATAATTAGAATGTTATTTCTTAACATATACATCGTTTTTGTTTTTGGATTTTCGCTTTCCTAAAATTAAGATTTAATAAATCCAATATAAGAATTTTTTCATTAATATTTTGTCCTATATTTAATATTTGTTTTAAAACCTCATGAGCCTGTAATGTTCCAATAATTCCTGCAACAGTTCCTAGAATCCCCTCATACTCACAATTTTGAATATCATCTGAAATTTTATCTTCTTGGAAAAAACATCTTAGACATGGAGTTTTTTTATCTTTAAAATTATATGTAAATAGATGACCATCAAATTTACTTATTGCACCTACAACAAGAAATTTTTTTAGCTTTACAGAATTGTCGTTGATTAAAAATTTTGTTTTAAAATTATCACTCCCATCAACAATAAATTCATATTGTTTAATTATTTTTTCAGCATTGCGATTATTAAGCCTTGTATTGTAGGTTTTAATAATTGTTTTTGGATTAATTTTATTTAATTTTTTCTTAGCAGATTTAACTTTTGAATTGTTAATGTCATTAATATCATAAAGACTTTGACGATGTATATTTGATAAATCAACTAAATCGTTATCAATAATCCCTATATTTCCAACTCCTGCTCGTACAAGAAATTCTGCTACCGAGCAACCAAGTCCTCCTGCCCCAACAATTAAAACTTTGGATTGAAAAATTTTTTTTTGACCTAATGATCCAATACGCTTAAGTATTATTTGTCGTGAAAATCTTTCTATTTCTTTTTTGTTTAGTTTTTTGCTCATTTTCCTGTTGAGCCAAACCCACCTTCTCCTCTTATTGTTTTAGGTAGATCATCAGTTTCTTCAAGATCTATCTTAATAACAGGAGTTAAAATCATTTGTGCTATTCTATCTTTATTATTAATTAAAAAATCTTTATTTCCATGATTAAAAAGAATTATTTTAATTTCCCCTCTATAATCACTATCGATAGTTCCTGGTGTATTTAAAACAGTTATGCTATTTTTTGCAGCTAAGCCAGACCTAGGTCTAATTTGGATTTCAAAATCACTTGAAAATGCAATTGCAAGGCCAGTAGGTACTAAACATGAGGAATTTGGTTTAAGGGTAATGGGTTTTTTTATTAAAGCCATTAAATCCATTCCTGATGATCCATCAGTTTTGTAAACAGGTAATTTAACTGTAGGATCTAGCTTTTTGATAAGAACTTTTGCCATTAATTTAATTGATCAATTATTCTATCAACTATTTCATCAGAAATCCCAGATTTTTTTTTGTAAGAAAGTTTTTCTCTTTTAAAATTTTTACTATTGTAGTGAATTGTTACCTCATTGTAATCTGAATTGAATCCTATTTTTTTATTTGACACATCATTGGAAATTATCCAGTCACAATTCTTATTAACTAATTTTTCTTCTGCATTTTTATTAATCTCATTAGTTTCTGCTGCAAATCCGATAACAAGCTTAGGTCTCATTGAATTATGGTTTGAAACATAATTTAGTATATCTATATTTTTTTCTAATTTTAAATCTAAATTCTCTTGTTTTTTAATCTTATTTTCATACAATTTTACAATTTTAAAATCTGCTACTGCAGCAGAAAAAACTGCCACATCAACCGGTAAATTTTTTTGGGTTGCAACTAGCATTTCATCTGCAGTTTCAACTTTAATGAGATTAATATCATCATTTATTTCAAGATTGGTTGGACCAGATATTAATGTAGTATCAAAACCTTTTTTAGATAAAGATTTAGCTAATTCATAACCTTGTTTGCCACTTGATTTATTTGTAATAAATCGAACTGGATCTATATACTCATTAGTTGGTCCCGCTGTCACTAAAGCCTTAAATTTTTTATTGTTTATTAGAGCTAAAAAATATTTATTTACTTCTTCAGAAATTACTAATGGCTCTGACATTTTACCTTTTCCATATTCTCCACATGCCATATCACCAATTTCTGGACCAATAAACCTATATCCAAACTCTTTTAACTTTTTTAAATTTTTTTTGGTTGTAGGATGCTCCCACATTCTTACATTCATTGCTGGGGCTATAATAATGTCTTTATCTGAGGCTAAAACTACAGTAGATGCTAAATCATCAGTTGTTCCTTGAGCCAATTTAGAAATTGTATTTGCTGTAGCAGGGGCAATCAGAATTATATCGGCCCATCTTGAAAGTGAAATATGATCCATCTCAGATTCATTCTCTACACTAAATAAATCGCTATAAACTTTACCTTGAGAAAGTGATGTTACTGAAAGTGGAGTTACAAATTTTTTTGCACTCGAAGTCAGTATAGTTTTTACTTCTGCACCATTTTTTTTAAAAATCCTGATTATTTCAAGACTTTTATAAGCAGAAATTCCTCCACAAATTATTAACAAAATTTTTTTATTTTTCAGATTTTTCATTTGCAGAATTAGAATACTATAAGGACAAAAATTACAAGTAATAATAAACTAATAATAGATTGATTTCTAAATGCTATCATTTCTGATTTCTTATCATTTAAAGCATTATAAGAATTTGAATTTTGTGGAATTTGACCACTAGCTAAAAATGTTAAAGCTTGATTAGCTTTATCCATAATTTTAGGAAATTCTGGTAAGCGTTTAATTACCTCAGATGTATTCTTTAATGTTTCATTAAGATTGTTAATTGGATCTTTTGTTTCTTTGAGCCAATTTTCAAGTACAGGTTTGGAGGTTATCCAAATATTTGTGTTAGGATTTAATTTTCTTGCAACACCCTCAACAACTACCATAGTTTTTTGTAACATCAATAATTGAGGTTGAGTTTGCATATTAAATTTTTCTGTTACATCAAACAATTGTTTAAGTAGTTTTCCTCCTGAAATATCTTTTACTTCTTGGCCAAATATAGGCTCTCCAATAGATCTTAATGCTTGCGCCAAGTCATCAATCGGTACTTCCTTAGGAACCAATCCAGCTACCAGGTGAACTTCAGCAACTTTTCGATAATCTCTTTGGATAAATCCAAACAAAATCTCAGCTAGAAATCTTTTACTTAGTTTGTCTAACCTACCCATTATTCCAAAATCTATTGGCACTATCTGACCACTATTATCAATAAAAATATTCCCTTGATGCATATCAGCATGAAAAAAACCATCTCTTACGGCGTGCCTTAAAAAATGTTGGATAATATCTTCTGCTATTTTATTAGTATCTAGGTTTCTTTTCTTTAACTCCTCTGCTTCTCTTATTGAAATTCCATCTATCCAATCTAATGTCATTACATTCTCACTAGTAAAATTCCAATAAATTTCAGGGACTTTAAATCCGGCATCATTTTTGGTATTTTCTGCATATTCATTTGCAGCAGCAGCCTCGAATCTCAAATCCATTTCAAGATTAGTTATTTCCTTGAGTAAAAAAACAACCTCAATGAGCTTTAATCTTTTTGTTTTTTTTACAAAAGACTCAATAATAAATGCAAATAACATCATTGCATCTATTTCCTCATTGAATATTTTTTTAATATTAGGTCTTAAAATTTTTATCGCTACATCTTTTATTATCCCATTGTCATTAATTTTAGCTTTATGAACCTGTGCAATTGATGCTGCTGCAACTGGCTCACTTAAATCTATTATTGAATTAAATGCATCAATTCCTAAATCGGCTTTAATTATTTCTTTTGCTTCATGAATAGAAAAAGGTGGTAATCGATCTTGAAGTTTTTCAAGTTTAAAAGATAATTCCTCTCCTATAATGTCAGGTCTAGTAGCCAGAAATTGTCCGAGTTTAAT
>CACJED010000020.1 GCA_902592285.1 uncultured Pelagibacteraceae bacterium
AAAACAGAAATTGAAGTTCTCAAAAAGTTAGGTTCAAAAATAATTATCAAAAAAAATGAAGTTGAAATTTTTGGAAGTAAAAAAACTAAATGTATAAATATAAAAACATCACCATACCCTGGATTTCCAACTGATCTGCAAGCACAAATTATGGTCTTATTATGCAAAGCAAATAAAAGCTCAATAGTTCAAGAGGATATTTTTGAAAATAGATTCATGCATGTTGCTGAGTTGAATAGAATGGGAGCTAAAATTCAAATTAATGGTAATAAAGCAATATTGAAGGGAAATATCAATTTTGCACCAGCAGAATTGATGGCAACAGATTTAAGAGCGTCTGTTTCATTAATTTTAGCAGCATTAACAGCAAAAGGAAAATCAGTTATTAACAGGATTTATCATTTAGATAGAGGTTATGAAAATATTGAAAAAAAATTAAAAAAAGTTGGTGCTAAAATAAGAAGAGTGAATTGATGAATAAAAAATATTTAGCAAAAATTATTGCTACAGATAATGAGGGTCTTCAGATGATTTCTACTTGTTGTGCAGGTGCAAAAGTTAAGATTTCTGATATAAAATTTTTGCAATCTAATAAAATATTTTTACTTTCAATTGAAAGAACAAAAATAGAGACTACTCAAAGTGATATTAAAATTAATAGTATTTGTAAGTTTGATTTTATAGACCAAGTAAAATCAAAAAATATTGATCAAAAAAAAAAGGATACGATACTCGAATTAATTGGGATTGATTATCTGAAAAATAAAGAAAATTACGAGATTAATCTAATTTTTAATAATAATGGTCATATTTCATTGAAGTCAGAAACGATTGAAGTAAGACTAGAAGATCAAAATGAAATTAAATAATGATTAAAATATTAAATAGTAAAAATAAAAATTTTTATCATGAATTAGACAAGTTATTATCTAAAAGAAAAAGCAAGATTCATTCTAGCCCAGTATCAGTTAAAAATATAATAAAAGATGTTAAAAACAATGGTGATAAAGCTGTTTTAAAGTATGAGAAAAAATTTAATAAAAATCTTACTATTGTTCCAAACTCAAAACTAATTAATAAATTAATTCGAGGTTTAGATAAAAAGGTTAAGCAAGCAATAGATATTGCTTATAAAAGAATTTATAAGTTCCACTCATTACAAAAATTCAGAAATATTTCATACACAGATAAATTTAAGAATAAACTTGAGTATAAATATTTGCCACTTGACTCTGTAGCGATATATGTGCCTGGATCTACAGTATCTTATCCTTCAAGTGTTTTAATGAATGCTATTCCTGCGATTGTTGCTGGTGTTAAAAGGATCATAATGATTAACCCTGGTTTAAGAGGAAAACAAAATCCAGCAGTTTTATATGCAGCTAAAAAATGTAAAATTAAAGAAATCTACTCAATCGGAGGACCTTCAGCAATTGCTGCAGTAGCTTATGGGACAAAAAAAATAAAAGCCGTAAATAAAATTATTGGTCCTGGCAACGCTTATGTTGCTGCTGCAAAAAAAGAGGTTTTTGGAATAGTAGGTATAGAAGGAATGACTGCAGGACCATCCGAAGTAACTATTGTGTGTAATAAATTTTCTAATCCAGTCTGGATTGCCAGTGATTTAATTGGTCAGGCTGAGCATGACTCTTTAGCGCAATGTATTCTAATTTCTAAAGATAAAAAATTAATATCTAAAGTTAGATATGAGATTTCAAAACAACTAAAAGAAATTCCAAGACAATCAATAGCAAGAAAAAGTTTAATGAACCATGGAATTTTAATGCATGTAACTTCTGATAAAAAGATTATAGAAATTGTAAATAAAATTGCTCCAGAACACTTAGAACTAAATGTTAGTAATTATAAATCATTTACTTCAAAAATTTGTAATGCTGGTTCTATTTGTTTAGGTAAATATGCAGTTATGGCTATGACAGACTATAATATTGGATCAAATCATGTTTTACCCACAAATGGTTCTGCAAAATATTCATCTGGAATAAGTGTAAATGAATTTTATAAAAGAATTTCTTATATTAACTTATCAAAAAAGGGTATTGAAAGTCTTGGACCATCGGTTATAACTCTTGCAAATTATGAAGGGTTAGCAGGACATGCTCGCTCTGTAAAAAAAAGAATTAGGAGAAAATAAATTTGTCAAAACAAGACCTACTTGAATTCAAAGGTAAAGTAACAGATTTGCTGCCAAATGCTATGTTTAGAGTTCAATTAGAAAATGGTCATACAGTTACGGCTCATACAGCGGGCAAACTCCGAAAAAATAGAATAAGGGTTTTGCAAGGTGATAATGTAACAGTAGAAATGACACCTTATGATCTTACTAAAGGTAGAATTATCTTTAGAGGTTAATCTTAAGGCTGAGTAGCTCAGGAGTAGAGCAGAGCCCTGAAAAGGCTTGTGTCGGAGGTGCGAATCCTTCCTCAGCCACCACCACTTTTCACCTTGAAATATTTTAAAAAAAAATTAGTTTCTACCTAAATAAATAACATAAAAGGACTAAGAAATAAGATGAGTACATTACAAGGTAAAGTAAAGTGGTTTAACGGTAAAAAAGGTTACGGTTTTATCGAAAGAGATGATAAAGAAAAAGATGCTTTTGTTCATGCTTCAGCAGTAAAAGAAGCTGGAATGAGATATTTAAATGAGGGTGATAAACTTGAGTTTACATTAGAGGATGGACCTAAAGGTCCCTCCGCAGTGAATTTAAAAAAAATAGATTAAATACTGTAAATTTTTAAAGGGCGTTTTATCTATAGAATTAGATGAACGTCCTTTTTGATTTTAAGGGTTGATTAAATTTTTTTTTTGTCTAAAAGGTCCGCCATGATTAAAAAAGCTATTAACAAAAAAACTATTACTGGTACTCAAAGATTTTCTCTTAGAGGAACTAGTAAAGTTGTGCATAATCATTTCCATGCTGGCTAAAGCTAGCTATTAATTTTTATAATATAATTTTAAATCCACTAAAAATAAGATAAAACATTAAAGGATATGCCTTGGTGGTGAAATAGCATCACGTCGGTTTGTGGATCCGAAGTCGTAGGAGCGTAACCTACCCAAGGTACCAAAAAATGAATAAAAAAAAAAAATTAATTCCAGGATTACCTCCTGGATTTGAAGATAGATGGAATAAAAAGATTCTTCTCAAAAAAAGTCTAATAAAGACTATCGAGAATAACTTTATTAAATTTGGAGCAGAGCCTCTTGAAACCCCGTCTTTTGAGTTAAGTGAAAATATAGGATCTTTTTTGGCAGAAGATGACGCTAATCCTATGTCTGATGTATTCTCGTTTCAGGATGGAGAAAAAAGCATTACTCTTAGGTATGATCTTTCAAGCCCATTAGCTAGATTTGTTGCACAAAATAATCAAGAGCTTCCATTAATCTTTAAAAGGTATGCTATTCAAAATGTCTTTAGAAATGAAAAGGCTGGTAATGGAAGATACAGAGAATTTGTGCAAGCGGATTTTGATATCGTGGGAAATGTTAATCCTGCGCAAGCAAATGCGGAGCTTTGCAATTTAATATCAAGTACTTTGTTAGATTGTGGTCTAAAAAAAGATCAATTTACAATCAACGTTAGTAACAGAAAAATAGTTCAAGGATTAATTGATGATTTAAAAATAACAGAAGAAAAGCAAGTAAAAGTAATTAGGGCAATTGATAAATTAGACAAACCAGGTTTTGGTTTAAAAGGTGTTGAAGATCTGCTTAAAAAAGAGAGAAAAGATATAAGTGGTGCAATCACTAAGGGTGCAGATTTAAACGATGAACAAGTCTCTGAAATACTTAATTTTCTAAAAATTAAAGATTTAAAAGAATTAAAAGAAACATTAAAAAATCCATTGTCTCAAGAAGGTATAAAGGAATTAGAACAAGTATTTGAAGTATTGGGCTACAGTTCAAATTTAAATCAGGTCAAAACAAATTTTACAATTGTTAGGGGATTGGCTTACTATTCAGATTTTATTGTTGAAACAAATCTAAATTTTAAAGTTACAAATAACAAAGGCAAAGAGGTCGATATAGGCAGTATTTGTTCTGGAGGAGCCTATGCAAAATTAATCTCGAGATTTAAAGGTGTGGATATTCCAGGCACCGGAATTAGTTTTGGAGTTGATCGGTTGTTATTTGCTTTAATGCAATCGGATCAAGTAAAAGTAGATAGTCAAAAACCAGTTTTAGTTTGTGTAATGGATGAAAAATATCTTAAAAATTACTATGAAATTTTAGATCTATTAAGAAATAATAATATCAATGCTGAAATTTTTTTAGACACAAAGAAAAATTTAGGCAAGCAACTTACTTTAGCAAATAAACGTGAGTTAGATGTTGCGATAATATGTGGTGAAAATGAATTTAACGAAAATACAGTCACGATAAAAAGCCTTAAAGGTGTTAAGGGTGAAAACAATAAAACATTTCCAAAAGAAAATTTAATCGATGAAGTCAAAAAACTTATCTGAAAGTATCCTTAGATCAGTAAAATCTAAGGGTTTTAAATATATTGATTTACCCTCAGTAATTGAGGCTAATCACATAGTTCAAAGGTCAGGAGAAAACTTTAGAAAATTTATCTTTTCTTTTACTGATCAGAATGGGAGCGAGTTATGCTTAAGACCAGATTTAACGATTGCATCTTGTTTAAGATATTTAGAAAATAATTTAAAGGGTAAAGAAAAAATTTTTTATAGTGGTCAAGCTTATCGAAAATCACAAAATAAAAAAGACTCAATCATAAGAAATCAAATTGGATTTGAAATTTTAGGATCAAAGGATGAGAAAAATGACGATAAAGAAATTATAAATACATCTATTAAATCACTACAAAATATTGAATATTCTTCAGGAATACTCACTATTGGAAATGTTGAAATATTTAATTTATTAATTTCAAAATTAGACATTCCAAAGAGATGGAAGCTAAGATTAGCCAGACATTTCTGGAGAGAGGGATATTTTAATGATTTATTAAAAAGATTAGAAACTAATTCAGATGTTGATCCAACAATTGTAGAAATAGATAAAAAGCGTTACGTGAAAATGCTTAAAGAGGATTTATCAAATATTGTTGCAGGAAGAACAATTAATGAAATATTAAAACGATTTGATCAGAAAATAAAAGATCCTAGAAGAGCCAGTAAAGGAAAGAATGTTTCAAAAATAATAAAAGATTTCTTAAAAATTAAATGTCCCATAAATAAAGCAGCAATTGAGTTAAATAAATTTTTTAAAAAAAACAGAATAAATTTAGCTGTAGATCAAAAATATTTTCCAATTTCTAATAACAAGGTTTCAAAATTAAATGTAGTATTTTCAGCATCCTTTGGAAGGCAACTAGAATATTACACCGGAATGGTCTTTAAAATTGATATTAAATCTAAAAACTCATTAAAAAATATTATTAATGGTGGTCGTTATGATGGTCTAATCTCAGACTTGGGATCAAAAAAACAAACTCCAGCAGTTGGTGCTGCTTTAAATTTAAATTACTAATGACAAAAAATATTTTAAATATTGGAATCCCAAGTAAAGGCAGACTTAGAAAAGATGTTTTAAATATTTTTAAAAAAAATAAATTAAATCTCATTTCCGAAAGAGGAGAAAGAGATCTTTTAGGATCAATAAAACAATTTAAAAATATTAAGATTTTATATCTTCATGCAAGAGAGATTATCGAAAGACTGGGAGACGGATCTTTGGATATAGGTTTTTCTGGCTTTGATTTATTGAAAGAGAGTGAAATAAATACTCAAAAGAAAATTAATGTTATTAAAAAGTATAATTTTGGTAAAGCTATATTGGTAGTTGCAATCCCAGATCCTTGGATAGATGTACAAACCGTTGCAGATTTAGAAGAAATTGCATTTGAATTTAAAGATAAGAAAAAGAAAAGATTAAGAGTGGCAACAAAATATCCAAAATTAACAAGGGAATTTTTGTTTTCAAAGGGTGTTACTCAATTTAAATTAATTGATAGTTTGGGTGCAACTGAAGCTTATCCTTTCACAGGCTCTTCGGAGATAATTACAGATATCACGTCTACTGGGGAAACTTTAAAAGCAAATAATCTACGAATTTTAAAGGATGGAGAGATACTTAGATCAGAGGCTTGTATGATGATTTCTAAGTCATCAAATAACAAAACAGGCCTAAGAAAAATATTAAAATTACTTTCTAAAAATTAAGTCTTTCCAATAAATTAGTATAATTTTGATAATATCAAGATTTCTAATAATTGCATAAAGTGCAACAATAACACAAATAATGAAGAATATTTTTAATACTAAAATTAGTTCCATAAAGTATTTTTAAATATTTAAATACATTAATCAAATATTTACTATAAAATAAAAGAATTAGAATCATGGATAGTATATTGTTAATTTTTTTAATTTTATTGTTAGGGGGTGTCCTAGCTATTCTTTATTTAAATTTAAAATTTAAGCCTAAAAATGAAAATAAAGAAGCTGAAGAAATTGCAAATCTAAAATCAGAAATTTCAAGTTTAAAAGATACCTTAAATACAACAATCAATACATCTCTCGGTGCAATGTCGACCTCATTTAATAATTTATCAACTGGTGTGACTAAAGATATGACTGAGACTTTGACTAAAGTAGAGGAAAAAGTTGGAAATTTTAATCAGCAAGTTCAATTATTAAATCAAAGCCAAGAGGGGATAACAAAGATTTTGGCAGGAGTTAAGAAGTATGGAACGCTTGCAGAATTTAGCTTAGATGCATTAATTAAAGATTTATTACCAGCTTCACAATTCATGACAAATGTAAAAATGAAAGAGGATACAAGTGAAAATGTAGAATTTGCTATCAAACTTCAAGGAGATGTTTTAGTTCCTGTTGACTCTCATTTTCCAGTAGAAAAATTTAAAGCAATTACCGATGGTCATGAAGCGGAAGACAAAAGGGCTGTTACAGATGCGAGAGCTAAATTAGCCTCAGTATTTAGAGTAAAAGCTAAAAGTGTTAATGAAAAATATATTGTTCCACCAAAAACTACTGATTTTGCAATTGTATATGCACCAACGGAAAGTTTGTATAAAGAATTAACCGAGTATCAAGATCCAAGCACAAAAGAATTATTAACTCAAGAATTAATGAAAAAATATAAAGTTGTAATATGTGGCCCTAATACTCTTTCTGCATACTTGCAATCTTTGCACATGGGTTTTCAATCACTTAAAGTACAAAAGGGTGCAACTGAAATTTATAATCATTTAAAAACAATTAGTACCAGATTTTCTAAACATTTCGACAATATTATAGTTCTTAGAAAAAAATTAGAAGACGCCATGGGAGTTGTTGATAAATTTGGAACCGATGCAAGATCAATTTCAAGAACCCTAGAAAATATTAAAGATCCCGAACAGGTTGAGAAAGCTGTACAAACTGAAAACGTAGAAAAATTTGTTGAACAAAATAGGCAGTTTAAAAATTAATTTCTTTTTTTTAAAAATACCGATTATAAGAAACCCCATGCATTGGAATAATAAATATATTTATCCAAAATCTTCTAGATCAATATTTCAAGGTTCAAGACATTATATAATTAATCAAGAAAATCTTCCATCAGTTACAACAATTTTAAAGGCAACTGAATCTGATGAAAAAAAAGCAAAATTAGAAGAGTGGAAAAAAAGAGTTGGATATAAACAGGCAGAAGTTATTTCTAGAGAGGCAACTAATAGAGGAAGTTCAATGCATCATTATTTAGAAAAATTTTTATTAGGAAAATTAAATTTAGATCTGCTTGGTGATAATACAAAAGAAAAGATAATGGCAGATCAAATTATTGAAAATGGACTTAGGAATAAATTGAATGAAATTTGGGGATGTGAAGCAACTTTATATTATCCAGGTAAGTACGCAGGTGCTGCAGACTGCATTGGTATCTATGAAAATAAAGAAAGCCTAATAGATTTTAAAAACGCTAATAAACCTAAAAAAGATGAGTGGATTGATGATTATTACTTACAATGTGCAGCATATGCAATGGCACATAACACAGTATATGGAACTAATATTACGCAAGGTGTTATTCTTTTGTGCACTAAAGATAACATTTTTCAAAGGTTTATCATAGATGGAGAAAGATTTAAAAATTATCAAAATCAATTCATGAACAAAGTAGAACAATTTTACTCACAAAGGCTAGCAAATTGAATTACGTAGTTTGGGATATTGAAACAGATTCTGCCCAGTTAGATTGGGCAACAATGATTGAAGTTGGAGCAATACTTTTAGACGAAAACTTTAAAGAAAAAGAGAGATTTTCAGCAAGATGTAGAATGCCCCAAGACAGAGTTCCATCAGCAACAGCATTGTGCATTAATAAGTCAAATGTAGATTTAATTACAAAAGGCAATCAAAGTCATTATGAAATGATTTCTCATCTTGAAAAAAAATTTAAAGAATGGTCTCCAGCAACATTTATGGGTTTTAGCTCACTCGGTTTCGATGATGAAATTTTAAGACGTGAATTATTTAAATCTTTAAGGAAACCTTATTTAATAAATACCGAAGGTAATTCAAGGCATGATGCCCTTAATATGATTAAGGCAGCATTTGCAATAAATGAAAATGTATTAAAAACAGAATTAAATCCTAAAGGAAATAAGTCAATGAGACTTGAGTCCTTAGCTAGATTGAATGGTTTTGACTCTAAAGATGCTCATTCTGCGTTATTTGACACAGAATTAACTGTTAAAGTTTTAGGTCTTTTAAAGGAAAAACAACCCGATTTATGGCATGAATATTTGAAAACAAAAAGTAAAGTCGTTGTTGAGAATATATTAAAACAAGAAAAAATGTTTACGATAAATGAAAATTTTTTTGGTAAAAATTATTTATTTTTAGTTGCACCTTTACACCCTAATTCTTGGATGCATCCTGTATATAAATGGGGACAAGTTGTAAATTTATCTGCAAATATAGAAGAATTACAAAAACTTAATTACAATGATTTAAAAAAAGAAATGAAAAAATCACCTCGTTTTTATAAAACGATTAAAACCAACAAAGCACCTATTATACTTGATAAAAGTTTAGGTATGAAAGTAGATCCTTATAAAAAAATTGGAGGAAATTTACTTAATAAAAGGGCTGAACTTATGAAAAAAAATGAAAAATTTTCACAAGATATTTGTAATATTTTAAAGGAGGCAGCAGAGGAAAAAATAGAAACATCTTCACAAGAAGACATTGAACCAGAGGAGTCAATTTATTCAGGTGGTTTTATTTCATCAAAAGATGAGGCATTATTTCCTAAATTTCATAGTTCTGATTGGAAAGAGAAATTTGTATTACTGGATAAATTTCAAGACGATAGATTAGTTACTTTTGGGCATAGTTTAATATTTAATGAAGCTCCAGAGATATTGCCAAAAGATATTTATAAAAAAATTAAACGAAGAATTGCCTCAAGAATTTTAAGCACTAACAAAGAAAAATGGTGGACAGTCTCAGCTTTTTACTCTGAATGTGATGAAATAAGAGAAAATGAGGACAAAATGTTTTCCTTTAAGACAGTAGATGAAAAATTAAAATTTTTAGATGGAATCAACGATTATGTTATGAATCTTGAGCAAAAGTATTCAGATGCTTAGTTAATAAATTTAAAAAAAACTATTTTTGATCATTGAATATTAACATAAATCAACTATATGAGATAAATGCTTATTGATTTTAAAGATGAAGATTTTGAAAATAAAATTAAAAATGAAGATGTATCAGTAATTCAATTTTCAGCTGCATGGTGTGGACCTTGTAAGGCTTTAAAACCTGTAATGGATAAATTATCAGATGAGTTCAAAGATAAAGCTGGTTTTTATTATGCAGATATAGAAGATGGAGGTATTAATACAGGAAGTGCAGCAGGGATAAGAGGTGTTCCAACTGTTATTGTTTATAAAAAAGGTGTTGAGGTAGATCGAAAAGTCGGCGGTGTACCCGAAGGTCACATGAAAGAATTTTTAGAGAAAAATATTTAATTTAAATTCAAAACTTCTCCAGCTAGATATAAAGAACCTGTTATTAATATCAAATCATTTTTTTTTACAGGAATGGATCTGATTGCTTCAAAAATATTTTCTTTATGCTCAATATTTTTAAAATTTTTTAGTTTTATTTTTAGATCTTTCCCTTTCATAGAGTATGGTTGATTAGGAATATCAATTGTGGTTATGGAAGTTATATTTTTAAAATATCCTATAAATTTTTGATGGTCTTTATTAGCCATCATTCCAAGAATAACATGCTTATCACAATCTAAACTTTCTAAGTAATTATTCAAAACTTTTGCACCTAGAGGATTATGAGATCCATCAATTATTAATCTATTTTCTTTAACCAAATTTTTTAATTTTCCCTCAGTAATTTCTTGTAATCTTGCGATACTATGAATTTTAGGTATTCCTAATTTTATATGAGCATCACTAATTTTAAGTTGTTTAATACTTCTTAAAGCAGCAACAGCAGTTGAGATATTTTCAAGTTGAAATTGTCCATTAAGATTGGGATTTGGTAATTTTATTGCGCCAAATTTATCTTCATAATAAAAAAAATTACTATCACCAGATGAAAAACTATAATCTTCATTAAAGAAAAATTTATTGGATTTATTATTTCTAATTGTTTTCTTAATATTCTCAGAAATTTCTTTTGAGCTTTGTTTTGCAATGATGATATTGGAATTTAATAAAGTTGATGTTTTTTCAAAAATAATTTTTTCAATTGTTTGTTCATTTTTGGGTAACCAATCTAAATGATCTAATCCAATTGATGTAATTATGCTTGCTAAGTTTTTTTTTAAAATATTTGTTGCATCGAATCTATGAAATAAGCCAGTTTCAATTATATTTAAATTATTTGGATAATCAGCAGCTTTATAAAAATATGCAGCTGTTAACATTTCAAAAAATGTGATTGGATTGTTATCATTAATTTTTTCTACTTCCTCTAGTAAATCTGACAATTCATCATCATTAATTTCTTTATTATTAAAAATAAATCTTTCGTTAATTTTTTTTATATGTGGACTTGTGTAGATATTACAATTGAATTTTGCTTCCTTTAAGATGGCATAAGCAGCCTGGATCGTTGAATACTTAGCATTTGTTCCAATTACAGAAATAGCATTAATCTTATCTTGTGGATTATCTAATTTTTTACAAAGATTTAATATTCTATCTAAGCTTAGATCAATTTCTTTAGGATGCAGCTTTTGTAAGCGACTGACTATTTTCTGGATTTTCATTTTCTTCAGTGCTTATAGCAGAATTTTTCTTTAACAATATTGATAATAAAGTTCCAATTTTTTCAGCTAAATCTTTTCGTTCAACAATTAAATCAACAAATCCTGTTTTTTGAACATACTCACTTGTTTGAAAGTTTTCGGGCAACTCTTCTTTTACAGTCCCTTGTATAACCCTTTTTCCTGCAAATGCGATCAATGAACCAGGTTCAGCAATATGGATATCACCTAGCATTGCATAAGAGGCCGTAATTCCTCCAGCTGTTGGATCAGTAATCAATACTAAATATGGAAGGTTATTACTTTTAAGTTCATTAATAGCTAATGTTGTTCTAGTCATTTGGGACAATGATATTAAACTCTCCATCATTCTCATTCCTCCACCTGCACTAACACAAAGAAAAGGAGTTTGGTTTTCTATTGAATGTTGAATTCCATATAAAAATGCTTCTCCCTCAGCTGAAGCCATAGAAGCACCTAAGAAATCAAAATCAGATGCAACTGCAGTTACTTTAATACCATTAATATTTCCACAAGCGACCATCATTCCACATTCAAGACCAGTTTTCTTTCGGGCATTTTTAAGTCTTTCTCTATAAGACTTCGAGTCTGTCCATTCTAAAGGGTCATCTTTAGGAACTGGTGTTTTAAAAATTTCATAATTATTTTTTCCAAAAAGGATGTCAAATCTCTGACTAGGTTTAATTCTATGATGCTTATTACAGTCTGGACAGACCCATAAATTTTTTTCTAAATCTTTTTTTAAAATTGGACCTTTACAGCAAGAAGTCCAGTCACTTTTTGCTATCTCTTCTTTAGAGGCTCTTTTATGTATAGCAGTTTTAATCTTTTCACCTGCTTTGATTATTTTTGTAATCCAATTCATTTAATTTTATTTTTTAATCTTCTAACAATATTAGTAACATTTGTGACAGTATTTTGTCTTTTATTTATGGAGTTAGTAATTTCCTTACAAATAGCACTTCCTACGACTAAACCATCTGCTTTTTTAAGTGATTTAATTGTTTTTTCAGTTATTCCAAATCCAATCACAACATTTTTAGATTTATTTTGATTTTTTATTTTACTATATTTTTCCAAAATTTTTTTTGAAGAGACTTTTAACTTACCCCCTGTAGTCGATAGCATACTTATATAATAAATCATATCATGAGAGTCTTTGACTATTTTTTTTAATCTTAACTTTGATGTGGTAGGGGAAACTAATTGAATAAAATTAATCCCATTTTTTCTACATTTAGAAGCAAAACTTTTATTTTCTGGATAAGGTAAATCTACAACAATCAATCCATCAACTTTTGATTTTTTACATTTCTCTAAAAATTTATTTTCATTGTATTGAAAAATCATATTGTAGTAACCCATTAGAATAATGGGTTTATTCTTTTTAATTTTTTTAAAATTTTTAGCTATTAAAAATACATCATTAATTTTAATTCCATTTTTAATAGCACGATAAGCACTAGTTTGTATTTGACCTCCATCGGCAATGGGTGTGTTATGAGGAAAGCCTAGTTCACAAATGTCAGCATAATTAGAAATTGATTTTAATATTTCCAAAGATTTTTTTTTAGTATAGTCCCCAGCTACTGTGTAAGTAAGCAAAGCTGGTCGATTTTCACTCTTAGCAATTTGAAAAGCCTGATTAATTAAAAAACTCATTAGTTTTTACCTAATCTTTCTTTTAAAATATCTCTATCTTTTTTTGCATCACCACATGAATTTACAATTATAATTGTATCTTTACTCAATTTAGGAGCAATTTTAATTGCCTCTGCAAATGCATGACTTGGTTCTAAACTAGGATTTAAATTTTCATATTTAGTTACTATTTGATGTGCATTTAAAGCTTCTTCATCTGTTGCATATGTATATCTTGCTCTCTTAGTGTCTTTTAAAAAACAGTGCATAGGACTTACACCAGGATAGTCCAATCCAGCACTTATAGATTCTGTTTCATTTATTTGTCCCTCTTTATTTTGACATACATAAGCAGCAGCTCCATGCAATATTCCAATTTTAGTTCTACGGCTTAGTGGAGCCGCATGTAGTTTTGATTTTTTAGGCCCGCCTGCTTCAACACCAATTAATTCAATCTTTTTTTTATCATAGTCAATAAACTCACTCCAAAATCCATATGCCGAACTTCCACCTCCAACACAGTTAATTAATTTTATTTTATTTGGTATTTTTTTAAATTCTGATTTTATTTGTAGTTTTAATTCTCTAGAAATTTGCGCTGTACTCCAGCCACAAATTTTAACAAATATATTTGGACCAACAGTGCTTCCAACACACATGTGAGTGTTATCACAGTTTGATACCCAATATCTCATACATTCACTTACAGCGTCAACTAACGTTTGACTTCCAGAGTAAACTGGAACTATTTCAGCTCCATTTTTTCTCATTGCATCACAGTTAGGTTTTTGTCTTTTAATATCTTTTGCACCCATAAATATTTTGCATTTAAGACCAAATTTTTTTGCTGCCATACTTAACATTTTTCCTGCATAACCAGCTCCAGTATCTCCAACTATATATTTTTTACCCATTGCCTTACATATAAGCGCATGAACAGTTGCGTTATATATTTTGTGTGCACCTCCATTTGCTTCAGAAACAACCTTTGCCCAGATTTGAGCACCATCAAGTTGCTTTGTTAAATTGTTAAGTTTTATAAACGAGGTAGGAGCTCCAATATAATTTTTGAAATAATAATCTCTTTTTTTAAGAAATTTTTTATCTTTTCTTAATTTATTAAATTCGTTTGTTAAATCTTCTACAGGTTTTTTTAAAGTCTCAGGAATAAAACTTCCGCCAAATTTACCACCCCAAAAGCCATTTTGGTCATGCTGATCAATTAATGGAATTCCTTTTTTAAGTTTCATTATTTAACTGTTTAATCTTATTTAAAAATATATCTATTTTGGATTTATCTTTTATCCCAGAAGTTTCTAGACCCCCAGATATATCTATAATATCTGCTATTTTTTTATAATTTTCAAGATTGTCCTTTATTTGTATATCACCTGCTATCATTAATGGTTTATTAGTCTTTATTTTTTTAATAAGTTCATGGTCAAAAGTCATACTTTTTTCGTATCCTTTACTATCAAATAAATAAATGTCGGTTACTTCAGAAAACAAATGGTATTTTTGAACATCACTTTCGTTAATTACAGTTAGTGCAGTAATAATTTTTTTATTATATTTTTCTTTAATTTTTTTGATTTCTTCAGGCGTACAGTCATATATTTGGTAATAATCAAAGGGCATATTTTTAATCTTTTCTAAAATTTCTTTATCTGGTTTGACTAGTACCGCTACAAAATTAGATTTTTTTTTATCTAAAGTTAATAGTTCATTTAATTTTTCAACTTCAACATATCTTGAGCTTTTTTTATAATTACAAATGAACCCAATAAATTGAGGTGGGTATTGATGGTTAATTATAAAATTAAGAGTATCGAGATCTGAAATCCCGCAAATCTTACAACCTTTCATTAGTTTAAATGACTGATTAATGTTTGAATGTTTTTTTTAATGTTTCCCTTAGTGATTGGTCTTCCAATTACCAACCAATCACTTCCATTTTTATATGCTTGCTTAGGATTTAAGACTCTTTTTTGATCATTTAATTTTGAATTAAATCTTATTCCAGGTGTTATAATTTCTTTCTTAAATACTTTTCTAACTATTTCAACTTCTTGTGCACTACAAACGATTGCATCTAATTTTGCTTTATTTGCCAATTTAGCTTGTTGGAAAACTAATTTTTTTACATCTTTATCAAAACCAATTTCTTTAAGAGCTTTATTATCTAAAGATGTTAGGATTGTTACTCCTACTAATTTAGTTTTACCAGAAGCTCGTTTAGCTGATTTTAATGCCTCTAATCCTGAACTTATATGAATAGTACAATAATTAAATTTAAGATCTTTAATTGCTTTTATAGCTGAGGAGCAAGTATTTGGGATATCAGAAAATTTGTAATCTCCAAAAGTTATTCGATTTTTTAATTTTGAAACAAACTCTCTGCCATTTTTTGAATTTAAAAACTCCAAACCAAACTTGTAACCTACTTTTAATTTTGAAGTTTTTGATTTTTTTATTATTTCTTTAATTCTTAGAATATTTGTGCTGTCACAAGCTATGAATATTTTATTCTTTTTCATTGTTTAATTTATTAAACAAATCTTTTGACATTTTAAAGTGAATTGTTCTTTTTTCCGGAGTATGAACTTTTTCACCAGTTTTTGGGTTTCTTGATATTCTTGCTTTTTGTTTGTTTGTTGAAAATACACCAAATCCTCTTAGCTCTACTCTTTCTCCTTTCATTAATGTCCTTTTTATTTCTTTTAAAATAATATTTGTGAATTTTTCCAGATCTTTTTTTAAAAAATTTGGGTAATTTTGTGAGAGTTGTTTTAAGAGCTTTGATTTTACAATAGCCAAATTAATTTTCTTTTTTTTAATTATTCTTTTGACTCATCTTTTTTCTTCAGATCCTCTGATAATGATGAAAAAGGCAAGTTTTTGCCTGATCCTTCAGATCCATATTTTTCTAAAGCCTCTTTTTTTTCAATTTCCTCAAGAAGCTTAATACTTAAAGTTGCTTTTCTCTTATTGAAATCAAGCTCTGCAATTGCACAATCAATTCTTTCACCACCTGTAAATCTTGATGGTCGAGCATCTGCTACACTAATAGCTATTTGAGTTTTTTTTATCAAAAAATCCATTTCGCACCCCTCTGGTCTTACAACTAAGCCCTTGTTGTCAGTTGAAATTATCTTAACAGTAATTGTTTGGTTGATTTTTTTATCCTTAAACCAATCAAATGGATCTTGTTGTGTTTGTTTTAACCCAACTCTAATTTTTTGTTCTGATGATTTAATTTCTAAAACTTTTACTTTTAATTTATCTCCTTTTTTATATTTATTGAGCTCCTCTTCACTATTATTTAAATAAGTCAAATCGTTACAATGTAAAAAAGCATCAATATCTAAATTCTCTATTTTTACGAATAAAGAGTATTCATTTTTATTTACTACTTCACCTTCTACAATTTCTCCTACAGGATATTTTTTTTCAAAAGCTTCAAATGGATTTTCTTTAGTCAATCGATGAGATAAAGATACTCTTCTTTTTTCTTTATCTATTTCTGTTATAACACAATCAATTTCATCTCCAATTTTAAACATTTTTTTTGGTGTTATGTTTTTTTTAGTCCAACTTAATTCACTAGAGTGCAATAAAGTTGTCAGTCCAGGTTCTAATTCACAAAATGCACCAAAATCCATAATTTTAACTACTTTGACTTTATAGATTTTGTTTAGTTCATAATTTTCTATATGTTCGAAAGGATCTTGAGAAAGTTGTTTTAC
>CACJED010000021.1 GCA_902592285.1 uncultured Pelagibacteraceae bacterium
ACCTTATACTTAGAATTCATTAAATCATTTTAACGGATAATTCTTTTTAAGTAAAAATTTATTAATTAATATTGCTAATGAAATTATGATGATACACCCAAAAATTATTGGACTAAGCAAGTAATCATATGAAACACTACCAATAATTACCATTATTGGGTTGCCTCCAGCAGGTGGATGAACGACATTTAATAAAATCATTAAAAAAATTCCAACTCCTACAGCTAATGCTATATTGATATACAAAGGTAATGGAACTAACGTAACAAAGACTACACCAACAAGTGCTGTAACTAAATGACCAAAAAAAACGTTTTTCGGTTGAGCAAATGGACTTTCAGGAAAACCAAATAATAAAACCATAGAAGATCCAAAGGATCCAGCTATAAATAAACCTAAAGCGCTCTTATAAGTTAAGACAGTAAGAACACCGATAGTGAATGCTGAAAATATTCCAGCTAAAAAAGCTTTTTTAAAAATTTCTTTATTAATGTTGATCATTATATTTTTAGTGCTTTCAGTACAGTTCTTATAGGTAGAAGCAAGCATTCTTTTCTAGATGTATTGTTTTTGTTAAATAATTCTAAAAAATCTTTCCAATTTTTTTCTAATATAGTTTTTGTATTCTCAAATATGCTTTCACATGAAATAATAAAATTCCTTATTTCTTGAATATCTTTGTTTTTAATCTTTTGAGAAAGTAGACTTACAGATGCTTGGCAATAGATACAAGATTTACATTGGTAACCCATATCGATAACCTTATCATTTTTTACCACCAAACTTATTTCCATCTCATCACCACAAATTGAATTTTTATTCTTAAATTTGTGTGTAAAATTATCAAGAACTTTATTATTTTCAGTGTTTGATGCAATTTCTAAAATACGTAAATCCATTTAATTTCTTTAATTCAATTTTTAATGTTTTATATTTTTATAATGGAACATAACAATATTTTGCCTGTAGTGCTAGCTGGAGGAAAATCAAAAAGATTTGGCGAAGATAAATCTCAAGCGAAATTGGGAGGTAAAATCCTTATTGATTATATTTTAAAAGAAATAACGAAAGATTTTAATGAGGTCCTTATTGTCGCTAATAGTTCAATCCAACATTTAAGTTCAGAAAGGATTATAAAAATTGAAGATTATAAAAAAAACCTTGGTCCGTTAGGAGGTATTTATAGTGCTATGAAATGGGTTAAAGAAAATAATAAAAGATATCAATGGATTGCGTCTTTTCCTTCAGATACTCCTTTTTTCAAAATGGATAATTTTAATGATTTTATAAAAAGAGTTAATGAGAAAGAAAGTGAATTATTTTTTATGAAATCTGGTGAAAAAAGACATAATATATTTGGTCTTTGGTCAGTTGATTTAGTTGATCAGTTAAATAAAGATCTTGAAATTGGAACTAGAAAAGTTGAAAGATGGGCTAATGATATTGGAGTTAAGATAATTAATATGGCTTATGAAAAACAAGATCCATTCTTTAATATCAACACTAAAGAAGATTTAGAAATTGCTAAAAAAATTTTAGATGATTAATTATCAACAAGCAAAGAATATTTTAAAAAAAGCAAAAATTAAAATTCAAGATGAAGAAATTTCAATTAAAAATTCTTTAAATCGAGTTGTTGCAAAAGATATTATTTCTCCTTCGAACCATCCGTTAGGCGATAATGCAGCTTTTGATGGTTTTGCAATTAATTCTAAAGATACTAAAAATCTAAATAAAAAAAATTCAAAACAATTTAGAATTTTAGGATCAATTGCAGCTGGAAATAAGCCTTATAATAAAAATGTCAAAAAATTTGATACGATTGAAGTTATGACTGGAGGAATAATTTCAAAACCATTTAATACTATAATACCAATTGAAAACATTGATTTTTATCCAAGTAAAAAAAATCCAAAATTTATTATAATTGACCATAAAGTAAGTAAAAATAATCATATTAGATTTAAAGGATCGGATTATAAAAAAGGACAGTTAATTATTAAAAAAGGAACAATAATTCAACCAAATCATATTTTAGCACTTAAAACATTAGGTGTAAGAAAAATAAAAGTAAAGAAAAAGTTGAATATCATTTTTTTTTCTACAGGCAACGAAATATCTAATTCAAATAAAATTCCTATTTGGAAAGTGAGAAATTCTAATGGTCATTATATTGAAAAATTAAATGAAAATTTTTTATTTAATTTTAAAGATGGTGGTACTCTGAGAGACAATCATCAAAATTTATTTAAATATAAGATGAACAACATTTTAAAATCTAAAATCAATATTGTTATAACCTCAGGAGCAGTATCAGCTGGAAAGTTTGATTATATTCCTAAGGTGATAAAAAAATTTAAAAGTACGCATTACTTTAAAGGTGCGATGATTAGACCTGGAAAACCAATTTTGTTTGCTAAAATTAAACAAAAAATAATATTTGGTTTACCTGGAAATCCTATTTCATCTGCAGCATGTTTTAGATTTTTTGTTTATCCATACATTGAAAATATATTAAATTTGATCCCTGAAAAACCAATTAAGGCCACTTTAAAGAATAACTATGAAAAAAAGAAAAATTTGACAAGATTTATCAAAAGTAAACTAAGCACAACTAAAAATGGTAAATTAGAGGTTAAGCTATTATCAGGTCAAGAGTCATTTAGAATAAACTCTTTCGTTAGATCAAATGTATGGACACTGCTACCTTTCGGAAAATCTAGATTTAAAAAGGGTCAAATTATTGATTGTTTTTTCCCCAACTATTCAAATAAAATTTTGAATTAAAGTCTCTAATTTTGTTGTAGTTATAAATTTTTAGAATTAATCTTTCGCGATGATTGAATTAAAAAATCCAAAAATAGCTGTTCCAGTAGTACTATTCGCAGGAATACTTTGGTCTTTTGGTCCATTGGTAGTTAGGCATATGGATGCGCCTAATCAAGTGCCTTGGCAATATATTTTTGGAAGAGGACTTACCATTTTTATTATTCTTAATCTTTATTTGTATTTTGAAGAAGGAATTAAGTTTTGGAAAAACTACTTAAAAATTGGAAGTTCAGGAATTATTGGTGGCACGGGTCTTGGTATTGCTATGATCTCTTTCATATACTCTATAACAAATACAACTGCTGCAATTACATTATTGTGTTTAGCTGCAATGCCTTTTTTCACTGCACTTTTGGCATTTATTTTCTTAAAAGAACAAATTTCAGTTAATGTCTGGATATCTATCATTATTGCAACAGTAGGTATAATAATTATGGCTTTGGGAAATAATGAAGAAAACTCTCTTGTTGGATTTATTTTTGGAATTACATCATCTGTAGGTTTTTCAGTTTTTTCTGTTACTTTAAGATGGAGAAAAGAAACTCCTAAATTTACAACAGTTGCTTTTGCTGGACTGTTTTGTTTTATATTCGCAACAATAATGATTTTAATTAAAGAACAAGCTTTCTTTTCATCAAGCTATAATAGTTCTTTATTTTCTTTACACGGCACATTAGTTTGTTCAGGTTTAATTTTATACTCAATAGGTTCTAAAGCAATCCCTGCAGCTGAATTAACTCTACTATCTTTAACAGAAGTAATAGGAGGAATTTTCTGGGTGTGGCTTCCTTTATTTGGAATAAATGAAGTTCCTGATACAAATACAGTTATTGGTGGTTTCTTTTTATTTATATCTTTATTTTATTATAGTTTGATTATGAGATGGAATAAACGATATATTGGATTAAATTAGTTTTTCAGGAGAATTAAATGGAGAGACCAGATTTTTTTACCCTAAAAAATGGTACAAAAGCAAAATTACCCTTCTCTAATAAAGAATATAATAATCGAGTTTCAAGTCTTAGAGTAGTGATGGACAAAAAAAATCTTGATATGATAGTACTAACCTCTATGCATAATATTGCTTATTATACAGGCTTTATCTATTGTTCATTTGGTAGACCTTATGGATGTATTGTAACTAAAGATAAAATTTCTACAATTTCTGCAAATATTGACGCAAGCCAACCTTGGAGAAGGTCACATTGTGATAATGTTATCTATACAGATTGGAAAAGAGATAATTTTTTAAAAGCAATTGTATCTATTGTTGGAAGAAGTGAGCCTCCAAAAAATATAGGACTTGAATATGATCATATATCTTTAGATATAAAAGATAAAATAAACTCAATATTTACATTTTCTGTATTTTTTGATGTTGCAAAAGATCTTATGCAATTAAGAATGATAAAATCCAAAGAAGAAGTTGAAATTATTAAAAATGGAGCAAGAATTGCAGATTTAGGAGGTGAGGAAATTGTTAAGAATATTAGTGAGGGAAATACTGAAATAGAAATTGCTATTTCAGGACGAGACCGGATGGAAAGAGAAATAGCAAAATCATATCCAGATGCTGAGTACATGGACACTTGGGTATGGTTTCAGTCAGGAATTAATACAGATGGTGCACACAATCCTAAAACAAATAGAAAACTTAAAAAAGGAGATATTTTATCTTTAAATACTTTTCCGATGATCTCTGGTTACTACACTGCATTAGAGAGAACTTTATTTTTAGACCATGCTGATGATGCGTCCCTTAAAGCTTGGGAAGCAAATGTTAAAGTTCATAAACGTGGTTTAGAATTGATTAAACCCGGAATAAAGTGTTCAGATATTTGTCATGAACTTAATGAATTATTCGCACAACTTGGTTTTCTTCAATATCGAACATTTGGATATGGACATTCTTTTGGTGTTCTTTCTCATTTTTATGGGAGAGAAGCAGGCTTAGAGTTGAGAGAAGATATTGATACAGTTTTAGAGGAAAATATGGTGATTTCAATGGAACCAATGATAATGATACCAGAGGGAAATCCTGGAGCAGGAGGCTATAGAGAACATGATATTTTAGTGATTGGTAAAAATGGTGCAGAAAATATTACCAAATTTCCATTTGGCCCCGATCATAACATTATTAAAAATAAATAAATGAGTGAAAATAAAATAATTGTAAATAGTTGGAATGAGTGGGATCCTCTTAAACATGTAATAGTTGGAAGAGCTGATGGAACTTGTATTCCAGCGCCTGAGCCTGCATTAGATGCTAAAGTGCCTGAGGATAGTGATATGAGAGGTCAGTTTGGACCAAGGACTCAAGATACAATTGATAGAGCGAATCAACTTTTGGATGATTTTTCTAGTATGCTAAAAAAAAAGGGTATTAAAGTAGATCGGCCAACTCCAATTGATTTTAATCAAAAAACATCAACACCTGATTGGGAAGCTGAAACTATGTTTGGCTGTATGCCACCAAGAGATGTTTTATTAACAGTTGGAAATGAAATTTTAGAGGCAACAATGAGTTATCGTTGTAGATGGTTTGAATATTTGTGTTATCGGCCTCTATTAAAAAAATATTATAATCAAGATCCAAATATGAGACATGAATCAGCTCCAAAACCAAGGTTGACTAATGCAGATTACAGAAAAGATTATTTATCTGATAAAATTGGTGTCAAAAAAAGATTAGAGTGGACTGAACAAAAATATTTTGTAACAACAGAAGAGGAGCCTTTGTTTGATGCTGCAGATGTTTTAAGGTTTGGTAAAGACTTAGTAGTCCAACATGGATTTACTACTAATTTAAAAGGAATTGATTGGTTAAAAAGACATTATAAAGACCATAGAGTTCATGCCGTAAATTTTCCAGGTGATCCATATCCTATTCATATTGATGCAACTTTTACTCCAATTAAAGAGGGATTGATAATCAATAATCCTCAAAGAAGGCTTCCAAACGAACAAAGAAAATTATTTGAAAATAACGGTTGGCAAATTGTGGATAGTGCGCAGCCTGCACACAATGAACCACCTGCACTTTGTTATTCATCTGTTTGGCTATCTATGAATGTTTTGGTACTAGATCCAAAAACTGTTTGTGTGGAAAAAAGTGAGGTCTATCAAGCAGAACAATTAGACAAACTAGGAATGGAGGTTATCCCTGTGGAATTAAGAGATGCTTATGCATTTGGAGGAGGATTACACTGTTGTACAGCAGATGTTTATAGGGAAGGTACTTTGAAAGATTATTTTCCAAAACAATAATTATTTTAATTTTATTAACTTTTTAATTTATTTGTTATTTTGGAAATATGTTCTGAAAATATAAAATCTGTACTAATTTTTTGATAACTTTCATCTCCAATAATCTTTGCATATGTAAGCCAATTATTAATTATTAATACTTCACTTAAAGTTATTTCATTTATACTTTTTGAGAATATTTTTTTCCCTTTTTGACTGCCATTAGCTATTTCAATATCTACCAATTTTTCCTTTTTTTCCCACTCTTCATTATAAACAATCTCATTTATTTTTTTAAGATCTTTATAACCTGGAAAAGAAAAATCAAATTCAGTGCATCCTCTTTTGATATTTAGTTTAAAGTTTTTAAGAAACTTGTTTAAATATACATTAGTAAGTTCAGAAACGATTTTTGCTTCATCGACGGATGAACAATAAATTAAAGCTTTATAGTTACCATTTACATTTTCTCTGAGCTCTATAAAACACTTTCTAATATTATCCTTTGGTAATTTTAAATGATTAAAAATAAAAAACAATTTTATTAATTCAGAAACTTCCTTTAATTCAATTTGAACTTTAAAACAACTAAAACAATATTTTGGAATAATATTGTATTTATTAAAAACTTTTTTATGTCTATCACAATTTAAATTTTCCCCATTTCTTTTATGTATTTGAGTTTCCAAAAAAATAGTTTTATTTAAATTTGTTTTAATTATTTCATTACATTCTTTAATAAATCTACTTACATTAGAGGTATTTATCTCATTAAATCTGAGAATTTTAGAGCGCACCTCTTGAATTTTATTATTAGCTTTTATTATTGAATTATCTTCATGTTGATCTGCTTTATAAAAGTTTAGTATTCGAATTAAATTGTTTTGAGCATTTAAATGTTCAGGATTACATCTCAGAGCTTGAGCATAATTCTTAATTGCAATAGGATATTCTCCAAAATCATCATATTGAGTTGCAAGATTATTGTATGCACTTGCGTAATCTTTATTTAGTTCTATGGCTTTTTTGTAATTTTCTATTGCCTTGTCGTTCTCTCCTAGATGACTATAAGTAACTCCAAGGTTGTTGTAAGCTTCAATAAATTTATCATCTTTTTTTAAAATTTTTTTAAAAGCTAAAAGTGCATTTTGCCAATTTTCTAAACTCAAATTTATTATACCATTGATATTTAATAAAAAAGGCTCATCCTGATTAAGTTCAAGTAATGAGTTACTTAAATTTAAAGCAGAGTTAAAATTTTTTGATCTATAAAGATAAATCAATTTATCTATTTCTGACTTAAGAGAAGTTTGAGAATTTCTATTCATAAAATATAATTTAACTTGGGTTTTGTTTTAAATATTCAATATAATTTATAACATCATCGAACTTTTCATCTGGAATATCCTTGTAACTTGCTTGAAAGTGATCTTTTACACATATTGCAACATGAGCATAAGGGTTTCTACCTTTAGGGTGGTTGGGGTGATCAGGCAATTGACCTTTTAGACAATCGCCAGCTTCCTGAATAACTTTCCAGAGTTTACTTGTGTTCTCTTTGTTCAAACTTAGTTTTCAGAAGTTTTATCTATTTCAAAATCTTCTAAAGAAGTAGTAACCGCAAGTTCTAAATTTTTATTTTCACTTGACTTAAATTTCTGAAGTTCCCTCGATTTTAACCTTTCTTCTCTTTTTATCTCTTCTTGTTCTTTTAATTTTTGCTCTGCATCAAATTTTTCTTCCCATTCTTTTAATCTAATATTTTCGATTCTATTTTTTCTCTCTTCTTCCTCTCTCATTTCTTTTAGAAACTTTTCTTTTTTTCTTTTTTCTTTTAATTCTTTATTTTTTTGTTCTTCTTCTCTAACTTTTAAATCTATATCTCTTCTGTTTTGTTCTTCTTCTCTAAGTTTGAGCTCTTTTTCTTTTGATCTTAAATCTTTATCAATTAATCCTAAATCCTCATCTTTTTTAATTAATCTTCTATTTTCTATCTTTTGCAACTCTTCTTTAGTTTTAAGTTCTTTCTCTTTTAATCTAAGTTCTTGTTCTCTTAAATTAAGTTTGCTATTTTCTTTTTGAATTTTTTCATCCCAAATTTTTAATTCTTTTTTCTCTTTTATTATTTCATTTTTATCCTCTAGTTTTTTTAATTTGATTTCTCTAATTTTCTTTTTTTCAAGATTTTTTTTATATTTAGAAAAAGCGTTTCCTAAAGAATTAGTAGTAATGGATGCTAACTTTGCCAAGCTAGAATTATTCTTTTTTTGAGCTTTTAATCTCACTTTTGATTTTTTCTTTTTTATAGTCATTTTTAAAATGTTAATTTGATCAAACAAAATGAGAATTATCAACTCTATCTTTTATTTTTTTTAAAAATACTGTTTAAATTGAGTTCAACTAGAAATTGTTATTTTAAAAAGAATAAATTGATCTGTTAATTTAATTTACTAGGATAATCAGTCATTATCGCAACTTCTATAGATAGTAATATACTAATTATCCTCTAAAATTAGGAACTTAATTGTATTTTAATATTAAAAAAAAACTAAACCATTAATTGTTAGTCCACTATATGTTGAGTATGAAAATCTTTTTTGAAGTTAAGGCAAAGTTTATTTATTATTTAATCTTTAATAAAATAGTCTATTAAAACTTATGGTTAAATTAAAAAAACTAATTATTGCTTGTGATGGTGAATCTGCAAGCGGTAAAAGCACTGCTGCAAAATTAGTATCTAAAAAATATAATCTTTTATTAATTAACTCAGGTTTAATTTATAGATATTGTAGTAAGCTAATTATTAAAAATAAACCAAAAAATTTTATAATATTTTTAAAAAAAAAATTTGAAAACATAAGTTATAAAATGATTGCAAAACAAAAACTTCATTCAGAAGAGATTTCAAATCACGTAACAACACTTGCAAAGAACAAACAAGTAAGAAAAATCGTTAATAAGTTACAGGTTAAAATTATAAGATCGAATAAAAGAATTTGTGTTGAAGGACGTGATATAGCTAGTAAAATTTTAGCAAAAAAACCAAAATATGATTTGGCTTTTTACTTTAAGTGTGAATTGGATATTGCTGCTCGTAGACGTTGGTTAGATCTAAAAAAGTCAGTGCCCTTAAAAGAAATTAAAAAATCTCTTAAAATTAGAACTTTACAAGATAAAAAAAGAAGAAATAGTCCATTAATTAAAGTTAAAGATGCTATATTAATAAGAAGCGACAAGTTGAATAAAAAAGAGGTGTTGGCCAAAATGTCAAAGGCAATAAATAAATATTTAATAAATTAAAAATTTACTTCTCTTTTGTCTCAATTATATTCTCATTATTTTCAATATTCTCGTAAATTTGAGCTGGCTCTGAATTAACAGTTGTATCTATATTTAAATCCGGTTTTTGTAGAGGCTCTGTTTGTGGATTTAATTCAATTCCTGCAGGAGTGATTGTCTGAGGCATTGCAACAAATTGAGAATCTGGATTATCAACAGTTTGTCTTATTTTCATTCTATAAATTCCAAAAACACCAATTACAGAATGAAAAAAAAATAAAAATATAAAAAAACCATTTGAACCAACTAAATCCATAAAAACTGAACATAAAAAAGGTCCACTCATAGCACCCAATCCAAACACAAATTGTAATCCTGCACCAGCAGCAACAAATTTTTCTTTTTGTATGTGATCATTTGTATGCGCCAAAATTAAAGAAAACATTGGTAAACTGCAAAAAGAAAAAAGTATCAAAAAAATATAAAACCAAGTCTTACTAGTAGCTAAGCCCTCTGGTAAATACATTTGTCTTGAAACTAAAATTGCTAATAGCGCGAAGATTGCAGCACCAAAGGTTGATACAACTATGACTAATCTTCTATCATATATATCCGATATTTTTCCAACAGGAAACTGAGAAACAGCACCAGAAACTGCTAATAAAAATGTTACAATTGATATTTCTAATATTGTAAAATTCATTGAAGTTGCATACACAGCTAATAATGTAAATAAAGCAGATTGTATTGTCCCGTAAAAAAAAGAGCTTACAATTCCAAATGGTGATGCTTCATAAAGTTCTTTTAATGTCATAGCTTTAATTTTTTTAAACTTAGGCGGTTTTTTTTTAGTCAATAAAATAGGAATTAAAGCAGCTGAAGTAATTACTGAAACTAATATAAAAGGTTGAAAATTTTGAGGACTACTAAAATTAAGCAAAAACATACCAATGCCCATCGTTCCGTAAAGAATAACCATATATACAGATAGAACACTTCCTCTATTTTTATTACTTGATCTGTCATTAAGCCAACTTTCGGCAACTGTATAAATACAAACCATACTTATTCCAGTTAATACTCTTAACAAAAACCAAATAAATGGATGAATTAAAATAGAGTGAATTAAAATAACTAACGATGCTAATGATGCAAATGCTGCGAAAACTCTTATATGACCTACTCTAGAAATTATATTTGGGATTGTCGCTGCTCCTATAAAGTACCCAACAAAATAACCAGACATCATAAAGCCTGTTGAGGTCAAACTAAATTCTTCTTTTACAGCTCTTACTCCTAGTAATGAACCTTGGAATCCATATGCCATCATTATACATCCCATACCTAGAAAAAGAGCCCAAGAATTTTTTAACACTTTATTCATATGTGGTGACGTCTATTTCTGATTTGTGGCTAAATCAAGTATTTTGTATTTTTAAATTATGATCTTTTAAGCTTAAGATAGGAATGAATAGCAATTGTTAAAATGATTATAAATCCTCCTAAAATAGTTTCGACACTTGGTTGCTCTTTTATCACCATCCATACCCAAAAAGGTCCAATAATGGTCTCTAGTAAAAAGAAAAGATTAACCTCTTCAGCTGGAATAAACCTTGGAGCTATAGTCACCATTACAAAAGGAATAGCTACACACATTACGCACATTAAGGGCACAATAAATAAGTCTCGATCAACTAAAACATAAGACTCTACGAAATATATAGCAAATAATGCAACAAATAACTTGCCAACTACAGCTGCAGGGACTAAATTTTTTGTCTTAGCAGATCTAATAGTCACAGCCCCAACTGCAAGGCCAATAGCTGTTATAAAACCTAATATATCTCCTAAAATACTACCTAATTTTAAAGAGTCATAAAATATATATACAGCTGCAATGAATGTTATTCCAATAGCAAACCATGTTTTTTTGTCAGGAATTTCTCTCAAAAAAATAGCTCCTAGAATTGCAGATAGCATTGGAGCTAATGCTATCATGACCAAAGTATTGGCCACATTAGTATTTTGAATAGAAACTACAAAAGTTATATTAGTAATTGAAAAAGTAATGATATAAATTAAACCATGGTACCCACTTGTAAAAAGCATCTTAAAAAAATCTAATTTATATATAATCAACATTCCAATTAAAACTGTAAAAAAAGGTATAATCCCTCGATAAAAAACTAAACTCCAAGTATCAATATTTGATAATCTAATAAATAAACTATCTGGGGTAATAAACATTACTGCCACAAATGCTAATAATGAACCTTTTTGTTGATCTGATAAATTTTTCATGATCTAAGCTTTTCCCAAAAAATTTTTGCTAAATTTATTCCAGATAAATCAAAAAATGTTTTTAATCCTGTAGGAGAAGTAACATTTATGTCACCGTTTAATTTTTGATTTATAAAATCTATTCCAGCAAAAAAAATATCTTTTTGCTTTAAGTCTTTTGCAATAATTTTTGAAATTTTTAATTCTTTTTTAGTTAACTTTGTACTTTTTGCAGTAGCTCCTTTACTCAAGTTACTTAAGAAAGAACCAATTTTTGGAACTCTTGATATTGCCCCATATACTTTTCCATGAATAATAAATACTCTTTTATCTCCTTTACTAATTTTAGGTAAATACTTTTGGCACATAATATGATTGTGTTTTTTGATGTATTTTCGAATGGTTTTTAAATTGAAATTATTTATTAATAAAATATCATTTCCACTAAAACTATGTATGGGTTTTAAAATTATTTTTTTATATTTCTTTAAAAAAAATTTTATTTCTTCTAAATTTTGAGAAAAAATAGTGGGGGGCATGTATTGTTGAAATTTAGATGAATAAAGTTTTTCAGATATATTTCTAATCGCTGAAGGATTATTGACAATTTTTACTTTGTTTTTAAGGGTTTCTAAAATGTAAGTTGTTGAAATATATTCAAGATTAAAAGGAGGATCTTGTCTTATAAGTATAAACTTACATTTGATCAAATTTAAATTTTGTCTTTTTATAATTTTATAAAATTTTTTATTTTTATAATTAAATTTAATAAAAAAACCTTTAGCTATTACTTTTGAGTTAATTATTGATAAGTTTTTTGGATCATAATAAAAGATTTTATATCTTGATTGAATTTCGTTTGCTAAAAAAATACTAGTGTCGTGTTTAGGATTTAAAAGCGAGGGATGATTAGCTTGAATAGCAACTATTTTATTTGTCATATAAAGTTTCTAAATTATCATTTTCAGAAAACTTATTAATCATATGATCTGCATTAGTCATCTTATTTTCAACTATATTGTTTATATGTTTTAAGAAGAGTACTTCATTCTTGCCGTTTTTGTTAACAATATCTCTCTTCTCTAATCCAGCTTTGGATAGTTTCAATAATTCCTTAGTCCAATATAATAAATCTTTACCCATTAATTGAGTATTAAAACCTTTTTTTGGAGCTTCTAAATAAGCATTAATAATTTTATCTTTATCCCATCTTTTTATTATTTCGAAACTTTCATCCAAATTTCCATAAATTAATCCAACAAAAAAGGCCGGTCCAGAACATAAACAATCCCAACCACAAGCATCCATTGAGCGAAGCTCAATATATTTTTTTAATCTATTTTCAGTGAAAATAGTAGACAGATGAGTACTCAGATCCTGTTCTGAGGGCAGTCTATTTTTAATTTCACTTATTTTGCCCTCCATAAAATCTTTAAAAGTATAGTTTCGTCCTGAAATATAGTTTTCTCCATTTTCAATAAACAAAAGTTTAAAGTTCGTTACAAAATCAGCATATTTTTCAAAGTTGAAATCCTCTAAGAAAATTGAGGGCAGACCCCCTCTAGATGTACTTTGCCAAACTTTAGATCGATAAGAAAGATAGTTACTATTTTTTTTTTCAACAATAGATGAATTCGCAAATAAAGCGATAGAAATAGGCACTAAAGAATTAACCAATTTAAATTTTTTTATAAAATCTTTCTCAGAATTAAAATCAACATTCAATTGTGTACCACAAGTTCGATACATCATATCTAAACTATGTTCACCTCCTAAAGGCATTTCTTTAGTCATTAATTTATATCGTTGTTTAGGATTATTTGGTATATCCTCTATTTTAGAAATCGGATCAAATCCAGCACTCACAATTTTTATTTTTAATTTTTTTGTTACTTGTCTTAACTCAAATAAATAATCTTGAGATTCTGCACATGCTTCATGAATATTATTTAATTTATCTCCTGATAATTCAATTTGATTACCAGGTTCGAGTGTTATATTTTTCCCATCTTTATTAAGAGAAATTATGTTACCTTTTTCAAAAATGGGCTTCCAACCAAATTCATTAAGAGTAACAAACATCTCTTTAATTTTGAGATAATCAATTCGCTTATTGTCTTTTACATTAAATAGAAACTTTTCATGTTCTATTCCGATTTTGAAATTGTTTTTATTTTTAATTCCAGATTTGAAATGATTGATTATTTGTTCTTTTGAAGTAATCATTCTGTTAATAATAGTTTTTTTTTAAATTATATAAAGGAATAAGGTTTTCTAGCAAAAATTTTTTTTAACATAGGTGTAAAAAATTCTAAAGTTTTACTTTCATAATCTGGATCAAAAGAGGCTTGATCCCATTTTTCACAAAAATCTACAGTATCTTGATAATATTTATGGCCTTTATATTTATCCCTTTGATTTCGATTTTTTCCTAAGTGATGAGCATAATAATACATTTGAAACTCACCATGTTTTTCAATTATCCAATGTGTTTTTTCACTGACATATGGTTTTAAAACCGCAGCTGCATATTCGGAATGATTTAATGGAGCTAATTCATCCCCAATATCATGTAATAAAGTTGCAACTACCATTTCTTCATCAGCATTGTCATTAAATGCTCTTGTTGCGGCTTGAAGCGAATGTTCAAGTCTTGAAATTTTATAGCCCTCAAGTGTTGAGGTTAAACCTTTCATAAATTTTAATATTCTATCTGCAGTGCCATTAATATATTCTTTCTCATATTCATCTAAGAGTAGATATTCTTCCTTAGACCCATCTTTCATTTGAGTAAATTTTACAGTTTTCATTAATTATTAGATACAGTGTTTAATAAGGATAATTGAGTTATTTTATTATCTCCTAATTCATCAATAGGTTTTACAGGATATTCACCTGTAAAATAATGGTCTGTTAATTGAGGATAATTATCATTCCGCTTTTCAAATCCGATAGCACGATACATTCCATTAATAGATAAAAACTTTAAAGATTTAGCTCCAATGTATTTGCAAATTTCATCATTTGTTTTATTAGCAGCTAATAATTCTTTTCTCGTTGGAGTATCTACACCGTAAAAGTCAGGATATTTAATTTCTGGGCAAGCAATTTTTACGTGAACTTCTTTTGCCCCAGCATCATAAAGCATCTTAACTATTTTAAGCGAAGTAGTTCCTCTAACTAATGAGTCATCAATTAAAATTATTTTTTTATCTCTAATAGTTGTTCTGTTTGCATTAAGTTTTAATTTTACCCCTAAACTTCTAATTTGTTGACTCGGTTCAATAAAAGTTCTTCCCACATAATGGTTTCTAATTAAACCATGTTCAAAATTTTTTTTTAAATGTTGAGCAAAACCTAAAGCAGCAGCATTTCCGCTATCTGGTACTGGAACTATGATATCTGCGTCTATATCATTTTCTTTTGCAAGTTCTTTTCCTAAATTTTTTCTGTGTTCATAAGCAGTTCTATTATTTAAAATACTGTCTGGTCTTGCGAAATAAATATATTCAAAAACACAGGGCCTTATTTTTTTAGGTGGAAATGGCTTAATACTCTCTATTTTATTATCATCAATTAAAACAATTTCTCCATTTTCAACTTCCCTAACAAACCTAGCTCCAATTATATCTAATGCACAAGTTTCAGATGCAAGCACATAACTTTTTTTTAATTTTCCAATAACTAATGGCCTTATTCCATAAGGATCTCTAACACCTATTAATGATTTTTGAGTTAACATTACTAAAGCATATCCCCCTTGGATTTGAAATATAGCATCAACAATCTTATCAATTGTTTTTGTTCTTTTTGATTTTGCAATTAGTTGAACAATAGTTTCTGTGTCAGATGTTGTATAAAAAATAGCACCATCTTCAACTAGTTTATTTCTTAAATTAATAGAGTTAGTTAGGTTTCCATTATGAGCCACTCCAATGCCACCAGCATTAGTGTCAGCAAAAAAAGGCTGAATATTTCTTAATGTATTACTTCCAGTAGTACTATATCGATTATGACCAATGGCATAATTACCCTTAAGTTTT
>CACJED010000022.1 GCA_902592285.1 uncultured Pelagibacteraceae bacterium
TTAATTCTTAATTAAAATTTAATAAAATTTAATATCTTATCTTTGTAAATGATTAGATTTATTATGACTATTATTGTGATTGCTAAAATCACTCCATATTTTGCTTTTGGAAAAGCAACACCTCTCATTTTGCTTGGTCTTAATTCTTCGTTATTGTTTTTTTCTGACATTATTATGAATATTATAAAAAAAGGGCGCCACAATTAAGCAGCGCCCAAATTTTTTATTTAGTTACCACTCGGCAATATTACTTCTATGATCATTAGCGCCATGTCTCTTTCTTGCAAGTCTTGAAAGTTCTTCACTTTCAGCTCTTGCAGTCAAAACATGCCAGCCTACCCATAAAATTATACCTATGATAACAAGCATACCTTCTACAGATCCAGCACCAGGATAAACAGCACCTACTACTTCTTCTGCAGGTTTGTTTAGGTGGTCGACCCAATTATTAACTGTAGCCATATATTGTTTCTCCTTTACCTGGTTGCAGACGAAACTGCTTTTTCATCACTTTTAGCAGATTCCATCATTTCATAGTCTAGTCCAGCTATTTCTACTTCACGCGGAATTCTTAATTTACCCATTCCGTTAAGTACTTTAGCTATGACATAGCCTGGTATTAGTCCAAGAACCACGAACATTATTATTGCTCCAAGGAACTGTCCTAATGGGTTAATTGTAGCATAAGTTGTTCCATCCCACATAGCTCCAACACTGTAACCAGATGATGGATAACCATTTAAGACAAAACCACATATTACTAAACCTATAAATCCAGCATAACCATGAACTGCGACTGCACCAACCGCATCATCAATTTTGAACTTACGTTCAACCCAATAATGTAGTTTGTACGAAATCACAACACCGATCATACCAATAATCATTGCTTGAATTGGATGATATAAATCATTTCCAGCTGAAGCACATATGATACCTGCTAGTCCACTAGAGTATGTCCAGAAAGGATCACCTTTAGCAATCCAATAACCAGCTAATAATCCTCCTGATAGTGACATCAAGAAGTTAAAAGTAATACCACTCAGTGTAGTAGGGGTCACGTATATGTTTGTAGCTGTCCAATAACTTATGCCTTCCATTCCGTACTCAGGCCCAAGATCAAATATAGGTATATTACATGCCGCATAGAATCCCCAGAAGCCAGTATAAATTAAAAATAATCCAACTGTTACTAACCAAGGATTTCTTGGTCCTATGTTTCTTGGTTCACCACTGGATGTAAACTTGCCAATTCTTGGTCCTAAAACCATAAGAACACCTAAAGCAAAACCACCCGCAATTGCGTGGATTACTCCTGATGCATAAGCATCATGATATCCTAGAATCTTAAGCATCCAGCCGTCAAAGTGCCATCCCCAAGCAGCATCAATTGTCCAGAATACAGAACCTATTGCAATTGCTAAAATTCCAAATGCAAAAGTTGTTATTCTTTCAATAATTGCTCCAGAGACGATAGAAGCAGCTGTCCAAGAGAATAAAAGGAATGCAGCCCAGAAGACACCAGATATATGGTCTCCAAGGTTGATTGCCATTAATTCGCTTGTTGCTGTATACCAAGTAGCACTAAATGCAGAATCGTCTGTAACTAGTGCAGCACTTTCATTCATTATTGATGGTGCAAGCCCTGGTCCTGTTGGGAATGCCCAGTAAATCCACCAACCAAAGAAAAACCAAGTTACTGTTACTAGAGGTATCAGCATTGTATTTTTCATAAGAGTATGTTGATGGTGTTTGTATCGAGAAGCTCCAACTTCATACATACAGAAACCAACGTGAATTAAAAACATTAGTACTACAGTTACCCAGTAGTAAAATTCTGTAAATATGGTTGTAAGAGCACCTAACTGATCAGTCATATTCTCTCTCTCCTTATTTAGTTTTCAGAACCCTATAAAATTTCAAAGGAGGTGACAAATTAAAGTGTTGTTTAAAACCCAGTAATGACAATAACTTTTAAAATAAAATCAACTCAAGATTGTGTGATTAGAATTTTAAGTAAGCTTTTTTCAAATCAACGAGAGGATGTTTTGGAGACATTTGAAATTTAACTAATAGCTCTCTTGCTATCATATCTCTATCTTGTTGATTATTAGGTAGTTTGATTGATTTTGGAATAGTTACCCAACCATTGGCATTTCTACAAAATACAGCAGGTCTACCTTCCTCATAACCCATATGAACATCCTCTAACCAATTAAGATCATCCCAACCCATAGCTTCTACATATTTTTTTAGAAATGGAGTTATCTTAGAATAATCTGGCAGAAGATTTACATCATATCTATAGCCGATTGATTGACCAATCATCTTTTCTCTAGCAGTCTCTTTTTTTTTTCCTAGTTGTTGGTCTTTAACAGTAACTGATTTAGAGGGTTTTTTTTTATTTTTTTTCTTAGCCATAAATACCTTTAAATTTTATGAAAGTTATCTACTCCCACAGTATAATTAGTTCCCGCTAAAGGAACTTTAGCTAAAGCTGAAGCTTCAGATGTTAGTGCAGCTAAATCTTCAGGCTCAAGTGAGTGAATATTTGTTTTTCCACATGCTCTAGCTAATAATTGAGCTTCAAGTGTCATTGAGTGAAGGTAATTATAAACTCTTAAGGCAGCATCATCGGGATTTAATCTAGCTCTTAGTTTAGGATCCTGTGTTGCAACACCTACTGGACATCTTCCTGTATGACAATGATAACATTCACCTGCTTTAACGCCCATTTCTTTTTCAAAATCTGCTTCTGGAATATCTTTGTTACAGTTTAGTGCAATCATAGAACCTGTTCCGATTGCAATCGCATCAGCACCTAAAGCCAAAGCTTTTGCCATGTCAGCACCATCTCTAACACCGCCTGCATAAATTAAAGTTACTTTTCCAGTTTTACCTACATCATCTAAAGCTCTTCTAGCTTCTCTAATTGCTGCAATACCAGGAATACCGGTGTTTGCTGCTGCAATGTGTGGTCCAGCTCCTGTTGATCCTTCCATACCATCAAGGTAAATTGAGTCTGGATCACATTTCGCTGCCATACGAACATCATCATAAACTTTTGATGCACCTAATTTTAATTGAATTGGAACTTTATTTTTTGTTAATTGTCTTAACTCTTCTACTTTTAAAGCTAAATCATCTGGACCTAACCAATCAGGATGTCTTGCAGGAGATCTTTGGTCAATACCAGATGGTAGTGATCTCATTTCAGCTACTTGGTCAGTAACTTTTTGACCCATTAAGTGACCACCCATTCCAACTTTTTGACCTTGTCCAATAAAAACTTCTATTCCATCTGCAAGTTGTGCATGATGTGGGTTAAATCCATATCTTGATTGAATACATTGATAAAACCACTTCTCTGAATATCTTCTCTCATCAGGTATCATTCCGCCTTCACCTGAACATGTTGCACTACCAGCCATTGTTGCTCCTCTTGCAAGAGCAGTTTTAGCCTCGTAAGATAATGCTCCAAAACTCATACCAGTAATATAAACTGGTATATCTAATTCAATTGGATTTTCACATCTTGGACCAATTACAGTTTTGGTTTCACATTTTTCTCTGTATCCTTCGATTACAAATCTTGTAAGTGTGCCTGGTAAGAAAACTAAATCATCAAATGTTGGGATTTTTTTCATTAATGCCATTCCACGCATTCTGTATCTTCCCAATTGAGATTTAATATGAATATCGTCAATTACATCAGGAGTAAAAATGGCATTGTGTCCTAAGAGGCTTTTATTTCTTCCACCATTTGAACTTAAATGAACATCAGCTTTTCCACCAACGTTACCATTTCTTTTAATTTTACCATTTTTTTTCTTTTTTTTCTTCGCCATTAAATTGCTCCTTTTTTCTCAGTAGGTTCTAAATTATCGTAATTCCAAAGTTTTTTACCAGCTACTATTTTTTTCATTTTACTTACGTCAAAGTTTTCACCGATTTCAGCAACCTTTAATTTTCGTTTTAACCAATCTTGATCGCTTTTTGTCAATTCGGCATCTACAGCATCACTACCATATGAACCAATTTCTCCACCTACGAAAATTGTCCCATCGTACATAGAATCACCGAGGTTTATGCCTACATCACCTAAAATTATTATTCTCCCTCTTTGCATCATGAAACCTGTGAAAGCTCCAGCATCTCCCCCAATAATTATAGTTCCACCTTTCATATCTATGCCAGTTCTAGCACCAACACTACCTTTGCAAATTAAATCTCCTCCTCTAATTGCTGCTCCAAAACAAGAACCAGCATTTTTCTCAATCACAACTTTACCTGCCATTAAATTTTCTGCACAAGACCAACCAACTCTTCCATTGATTCGTACCGTTGGTCCATCACATGATCCTATCCCAAAATAACCTAAACTACCTTCAAAAATTAAATTTAGTTTATTTAAAATTCCAACACCTAAACTATGTTTACCTTGAGGATTTTTTATGACAATTGTCCCATAACCTTGGCTCATTAAATTATCAATTTCTTTGTTAGCATCTGCTGCAGTCATATCTTTTACATCTAGATCAGTTCTTTTATTAAAATCTACATCGTAAGTTCCAAAGTAAAAAAAGTTTTCAGCTTCATCAGGGTTAAAAAATTTCTGTTGAGTTCTTCCTGTTAAAACCTCAGTATGCATACCCATAGCTTGGGCTTTAGTTTTTTTTGTAACACTTTTTAAATTTGCCATACTTTTACCTCTCCATCAAAAGGATCATATGTATCAATTTCCTGTGGTAAAACTGATCTAATAGCAATTTCTTCTGATCCCATAGCTACTAATTCGTCCGACTCATATAAGACCAATGGTTTTGCAGCCATAGTATCTTTTGCCATTCCTAAAGAGTCTTTAGTAGCAACAAAATATGTAAAAACCCCATCTAACCCTGATAATGACTCTTTCATACCCTCTTCTAAAGAAGCTCCTGATCTCATTTTTTCAGCCAAATAAACTGCAATAAGTTCAGAGTCACATTCTGACATAAATCTCATACCTTTGTTTTCTAAAGCTCTTCTGTTATTCCAATAATTAGTTAGCTGACCATTATGAACAACAGATACATCGCTAAAAGGATAACCCCAAAAAGGGTGTGCAGATTTTATATCAACACCTGACTCAGTTGCCATTCTAGCATGACCAATCGCGTGAGTACCAATAAGTTTATCTAATGAGTATCTTTCACAAACTGCTTTTGCATTTCCAAGATCTTTTATTACTTCTAGAGATTTTCCCATTGATAAGATCTCAACACCTGGAATACTCTCTATTTTTTGAGAAAATTCTAATAAATCCTTCTTTTCATAAGAAATTTCATATCTTAAAGAGTAAGGAAGAGTTCTTTCTTCTTTTACAATTTTTGCACCTAACTCAATGATTGTTTGATCTACTATTTTTTTTCTTTCATCATAGACAGAGACATCCTCAACAATTGATGTACTTCCTTCTCCAACATTCTCCCCAACTTTAAATCGCATTATAAAATTTTTTCCATCTGTATCGCCATATAATGCATACCCTGTCGAGTCCTCACCTCTATGTCTTAATGCTTGAAGCATTCCCTGAAGTTCACTGCCAACATTAGAAGATTTGCCTCTATGTATTAATCCTGCTATTCCGCACATATATTTTCTCTCTCTGTATCTATTATGGTAAACAATCTAAATAAGTATCTAAATCCCATTGAGTTGTTGCACCTAAAAATCTTTCCCATTCATCATTTTTATACCAATGGAAAACTTTATACATCTCATCAGGCATTGCAGATTTGATAACTTCATCTTCTGATAATCTTTCTAAAGCTTCACCTAAACTCAAAGGAAGTTTCTTAACATCTTTACCTGCCTTTTGAGCTTCATAAATATTTCTAGACTCTGGAGCTGCTGGTTGCATCTTTTTACTAATTCCATGATCACAAGCTTTCAATAAGGCTGCACCTAATAAATAAGGATTATGCATTGAATCTACCGATCTGTATTCAAATCTACCCGGTGCTGATACTCTCAATCCACAAGTTCTATTTTGATAACCCCAGTCAGCATAAACAGGAGCCCAAAAACCTTGATCCCACAATCTTCTATATGAATTTACAGTTGAAGATCCTAACGCTGTTAAAGCTGGCAAGTGTTCCATTATACCAGCAATTGATTGTAATCCAATCTTACCTGGTAACTGCATATCTTTTGTATCAGGCATAAAAGTATTTGTTCCACCTTCAACATAACCAAATACCTCTTCAACAGCCGGTAAAGTTTTATGTCCAAGTTTGTTAGTTTTTACTTTTCCACCCTTCCATAAAGACATATTAGTATGGCAACCACTAGCTGACACACCCATAAAAGGCTTAGTCATGAAACATGCAATTAAGTTATGTTCTCTTGCAACTTGTGCACAAATTTGTCTATAAGTTGATAATCTATCAGCATTTCTTAAAACATTATCATAAGTCCAGTTTAACTCTAATTGACCTGGAGCATCTTCATGGTCACCTTGAATCATATCTAAACCCATAGCTTTTGAATACTCAATAACCTTCATAAAAACAGGTCTTAAAGATTCAAATTGATCAATATGATAACAGAATGGTTTAGAAAAACCTTTTCCAGTAGGCGTTCCATCTTCATTTTTTGTAAGCCACATCATTTCAGGCTCTGTTCCAACCCTTAACTCAAGTCCATGTTTCTTCTCAAATTCTTCCATGAAAATTCTTAAATTACCTCTACAGTCAGAAGTTAAATGTCCACCTGGATTTTGTCTTTCTTCTCTATTTCTAAAACATGTTACAAATACTCTTCCAACTCTTTTATCCCAAGGTAATTGGCAAAAAGTTTCAGGATCAGGAATACCAACTAGCTCCATAGCTTCTGGACCGTATCCAATATAGTTGTTATGACGATCTAAAAATAAGTTTGCTGTTGCTCCGTAAACTAATTGAAAACCTTTTTCTGCAGTTCTTTCCCAATGATCTGCTGGAATTCCTTTACCAACAACTCTACCTGTTACTGATATAAATTGATAATAAATATAAGTTATTCCTAACTCATTAATTTTTTCTCTAACTTTTTTTACTAACTTGTCTCTTCCTGGTCGGTTAACATGTTTTTCAAGATCAGTCATTTTCCCCTCAATGAATTATATTTATTCAAACGTAGCTGAAAATTTTATTTGTGTCTAGGCTTAGAGTTTAACTCCAAGGGAACGGACTGTTCGAAGTAGGGTGAAGTTCTCCCTTCTCGTAACGGTTGAATCTAAACGGTTTCAATAAATCACTTTCAGTACCAAGAATTTCTTTTGCAACAAGCTCTCCAACACCAATCATTTTATAACCATGGTTAGCATCGGCAATCATATATACGTTTTCAAAAAATCTATCAAAAATTGGAAATGAGTCTGGTGTCATGCATCCAAGACCACCTGATGGCCCTTTTCTATATAAATCAGATTTTCCTTCAAATCTTTTTTGGCAATGTGCTAAAGCAGAGCACCACATGTCACTAAATGCATCAGTAGTTTGATACTCTGGAGACTCATTTCCATAAGGATCAACATTTACTTGATCAAAATGTTTTTTAACAATGTAAGGTGATGTTCCACCTTGAACTCCTAAACCATCAATATCAGGTTTATAATAAATTCCCCAAATTTTATCAGTAATTAATTTTTTTGTTTTGTCCGAATATAATGGTGCAGTCGAGTCAACATGAACTACTGGTGGCTGTTTACCATCATTTGTTTTTAAGAAATCTGGCTCAACACCAATAACACCTTCTTGAAGCATCCAATAAGTCCACATATCAGTTACATGCATTTTACCATCTTTACCTTTTATGTTTGCTGTTTTAGGTAATTCCAACATATTCCAAAAATCTCTAGCCCACGGTCCTGCTCCAATTACTACTTGTTCGCAATTGATTGTGCCTTTGTCTGTTTCAACCCCTGTAACCGCTTTACTATTACTTCCTCTTTTAAATCCTGTAACTTTCACACCTTTCATCACTTGAACACCATTAGAGGTAGATTTATTTTCTAAAGCCTTAATAGAGTCTTTATTAAATGCGTATCCACCCTTTTTTTCATGAAGAATTGAAGTTATACCTTGGGCTTGCCAGTCATCAAACATTCCCTTCATGTATTTCATGCAATCCTTTTCACCTTCTATAAAATCAGATTCATATCCTATTGCTTTTTGTTGCTCATAAATGCTCGCAACATCTTCATGCATAACCTCAGGTGATATTTGTAAATAACCAACTGGATTGTATTTAAATGCTTTTGGATCACTTTCCCAAACAGAGACAGAGTGGGCCATCAATTCTCTCATTGCTGGTTGAAAATAATTATTTCTAACTACTCCACATGCAATTCCACTTGCTCCAGCTGCAGTGTCTTTTTTTTCAAGGACTACGATGTCACCAGGATTTTTATAAGTTTCAGATAATTTCCAAGCTGTACTTAATCCGTGAATACCTCCACCGATTATTACTACTTTTGCTTTTGTCGGTAATGACATGATTACATCTTTATTTTTCATGCGACGTAAATATATAATTTTTTATATATATATAAAATATAAGTAATAATTTTTATACTTATCAAAAACTCAAATGTTTAAGAGTTTCAAGATACAGATTAAATTCTTGAATAAATGATTCACTGGGCTTGATATGTTTTTTTCTTTGATCGTCTGAAGTTTTTTCCAAGAAAAAGAACCCTTTTTCACACGCTTCATTTATCATTAAAGCAGATTTAGGACGCGATGTTTTAAATAATTTAGTTTTTAACTCTTCCACAGTTAGTTTCTCTTTATATTTATAGGCATGCATTACCAGTAGCATCATATGGTAATGAGATGGTGATTTTCTAAAAAAATAGTTACTTGATGTATGAGATAACTTCATTTGATCTTCCCAAAATTCTAACAAATCTTTTGTAGTTTTTGGCATTAAGAACGAACTCTTGTCTTTTTTGGATCAAAATGAGGAAATGACACAACTTTTGCAGAAATTCTTTTTTGGTGACCATCTATTTTTCCAACCTCAACCTCTGTGCCTGGCTCAGAGTATTGAGCATCAATTCTACAAAGTGCTATATTTTTATTTAGAGTTGTTGATAAACAACCACTTGTGACTATCCCAACTTGTGATCTCCCAACATGAACACAATCACCATGACCAGCATGTTCTTTTCCAATAAGCTCTAAACCAACAAGTTTTTTTTGTGGATTTGATTTCCGTTCTTTTAGAATTTCCTTTCCTATAAAATCCTCATCTTTAGTTTTAAGTGGAACTGCAAATCCAATCCCAGCTTCAAAAGGATCTTGTTGTCCATCAAATTCATTGCCAAATAAAATTAAACCCGCTTCAATTCTTAATTTATCTAAAGCCGCAAATCCTGCAGGAATTAAACCATGATCTTTTCCAGCTTCCATAAGTTTATCCCACACTTCAGGTGCATGTTTTGGATGACACCAAACTTCGTAACCTAATTCACCTGTATAACCTGTTCTTGAAACAATTAGAGGAATACCTTGAAGTTCTTCAATTCTACAAATTGTGAATCTAAACCATTCCAACTCATCTATTGATGGTTGGGTAGGAGGAGTAAAAATTAATTTTTTTAAGATTTCTCTACTTTTAGGTCCTTGAATAGAAACATTACTAATTTGATCTGTTGAATTTTTTACATTTACCTTGAAGTTTTTTTTCTTTGCCACTTCTTTTAACCATTCACCAGCATATTCATCTCCACAAATCCATCTAAAACCAGTTTCGCTTAATCTTAATAATGTACCATCATCAAACATCATTCCATTTTCATAACACATTGCAGAGTAAACAACCTGACCAACAGAAAGTTTCTTAATGTTTCTTGTGAGTGTATAATTCATTAATTCCTCAGCATCTGGTCCTATAATTTCAAATTTTCTTAAAGAAGATAAATCAATTAGGACAGCTTTTTCTCTACAAGCATTATATTCTTCAACTACACCATGTTTAGTATAATCATTAGGCAACCAAAATCCTCTAGCATCAATAAAGTTTCTAGTTAATTTTGATGTCCTTTCATAAAAACCAGAATTTCTAGTAAGTTTTTTTTCAGAGTCTGTTTTCATTCTAAAAGCAAATGATTTTGTAAATTCTTTTTTTTTGTCATAAGTTCTAACAAAAATATCAGTCGGATTCCACGAATTACAAGCATCTATATCACTTGGACATGCAGTAGTTCCAATAGTTAAATCTTTCAGAGCTTTAAACATTACATAATCACCAGGCCTAGCAAATGACTCATCAGAAATAACAGAATTTAATCCTGAAGCTGACGTATTAAAAAATAAGTTTATAGCATGCCAACCTTTTTGTTTTTGAACACCATATTTAGACATAGAATTAGTTAAGTTGTCAGAACAATTTGGGTGACCAAAATAGCCAGCATCTTCATAATATTTAGAAGTACAAGCAAGGTTGAATGTATCGTGCTTGCCAACAGTATCTCTAATTACCTCAATTAGTGGCTCATGATCAGTATCATAAAATTTTGAATACAATCCTGGTCCAGGAAAAGTATTACCCATAAAAGTTCTTGTTGTTTGCCAATCAAGACCTTTTTCAATTTTTTTATCAAGTTTTCTAGTATCAAATGCCACAAAGTCAGAACATTGTCTTCCTGCTGGGCTTATGATTTGAATATAATCACCCTCTTTAACTTCATAAGAAATTGAAGTTTCTCTATCAATATTTTTTTCATAATTGGGTTCATAAATTGGATCAGGTATAATTGACAACTCTTTATCATTAACAATTTTTGCTCTTTTTATAAATATTGTTAAATCGCTCGAAGGGTTTTGATCACTCACTAGCATCTCATTTTGTGGTGCTGAAAAAATCACATAACATTTATCTTTAGATTTAATTTTTATTTTTTCACCACTAGGAGTATTGTCATCAAATAAAATTGAGGATTTAGATTTATTTATGTCTAAATTTCGTTTTTTTAATTGAAGATTGGTAATTAAAGAACTCTCATCTTTTCTCAATAAAATTTCTTTTATAAAACTTTCCTTAGCATTCTCCTTTAAATTAAGAATTCCGTTTTCAGATTTTCCATCTTTATCAAAACAAATTATTTCACAAATTTGATTTCCTTCATCATTAATAATTTCTATTTCGTCATCAGGAAAAATCTGTAAACCAGTGAGACCCCCTGCACTAACCACATGTCTTTCAACTCCAGGTGGTAACACATTAAGGCCTGGTTCCTTTATATCTAGAGTAGTTTGCGACATTTTTTATAATCTATTGTTATATTATATAAATATCTAGTAGTTGACTATCATTTTACTTAGGCACATACTAATCATACTTAATATTAAGAAAGGGGAAATAATGCGAAAAATAATATCATTAATTTCTGCAGCGATAATTTCAGTAGTTAGTTTTGCTGGACTATCTAATGCGGATAGCAAAAAACCCATCGTTATTCCGACACACAACTGGTCAAGTCAAATTGTAATGGCTTACGTTATTGGTGGAATAATGGAAGACATGGGTAACAATGTAAAATATGTAAATGCTGACTCACAAGCAGTATACGAGTCAATTAGAATTGGTGACGTTACTTTATCTCACGAGGTATGGGAATCTGCTTTTGGTAAATCTTTTACAACAGCTCTTGATAAAGGTGGATTGTTAGACTGGGGAGACCATGAAGCAAGAACACTTGAGGATATGGGATATCCTAACTGGGTTGCTGAAAAAGGATTATGCCCAGGACTACCAGACTGGACTGCTTTAAAAAACCCAGATTGTGCTAAAAACTTTACAACACCTGACTCTCCAGATGGAAAAGGAAGAATGTTGGAAGGTCCACAAACTTGGCATGGTGACTTAATTCCACAAAGAGTTGACGCTTTAGGTTTAGGAGATCTATGGTGGGTTAAATTTGCTGGAAGTGCTGACGCACTTTGGGCAGAGTTAGCAGCAGCTGAAAAAGAAGGTAGAGGAACAATCATCTTTAACTGGACACCAAACTTTACAGATGGTGCTGGTTTTACATTTATCGACTTTCCTCCATACACAGCAGGTTGCAGACCTGAAGATGGTGGAGATGGAAAATGTGGTTCACCAGATGGTTATTTGAAAAAAGCAGTTAATGCTGATTTTCCAAAAACTCATCCTGATGCAGCAGCAATGTTCAAAAAACTTTCTTTCTCAACAAGTCAGATTGGTGCAATGGCAGCTTTAGTTGACATTGACAAAATGACTCACGAGGATGCAGCTAAAAAATGGCTGAAGGATAACGAGAAAGTTTGGAAAGCTTTTACTAAATAATATTAAAAGCAATTAAATCTTTAAATCTCTCCCAACTATGTTGGGGGAGATTTTTTTTAAAAAAATTTAGATGATCAAATATTTTTTTACTATACTAATTAGTTTATTATTTTTTAATCAAACTTTAGCAAAAGATGTTAACATTAATGAAAACATAGATATCGAGCTTGTCTGTGAGTTAGAAAAAAAAATAATTAAAAATTCAGAATATAACTATCAAACATTTTTAGCAAAAGATTTAAATGAAAAAGGCTTAGATAGTTTTAAAATTTTATCGAAAAAACCAGAAACACTTTTAATCAAGGGGCTATCATCATTTCTTTCAGTTTCATCAAAACTTAATGTCAAAGTAGTCAATAAAGATGTGGTTTTATTTAAATCAATTGATAAAGAAAAAAATTATTCTGAGTCCGGTATTATTACGAGAAAAACTGGTGAATTAATTCATGAAATAACAAAAAATATGAAAAGTGAAAACTCCGAAAAATATATTTCTATTTATTCATGTAATAAGGATGACAAAAAAGTATAATTTTTTTTTAAATAATTTTGTGTAAAGTATTACTATGAAAAAATACCTCTTAGTAATAATTTTAAGTTTATTTATCAGTTCAGTTGCGATAGCACGAAGTACAGGGTGCAAGGAAGGAAATTGTGAAAACGGTTTTGGAAAATGGGTCTACACAGATAAAACTACTTATGAGGGTGAGTGGGTAGGTACTAAGAAAAACGGAAAAGGAGTTGAGACTTGGCCTAACGGATACATCTACAAAGGTGAGTTTAAAAATAGCGAATGGAGCGGCGTAGGTATTTTAACTTTTCCTGATGGTTCAACTTATGAAGGTGAATGGGCAAAAGGTTTTATGAATGGAAAAGGAACTTTTACTTGGTCTGATGGAACTCAAAAAACAGGAACATGGAAAAATGGAAAGTTACAAGATTAAATGTTAAAAGAAAATTTTTTAAATAAAATAAAATATTTACCCGAGACTACAAGACAGTTTGGTGGCTTGGTATTAATAATTTTGATTATTTCATTATCTTTTTTTGTTCTAAATATAAAGTTTGGTGGCGGCGATGAACTTGTTAGAAAAATGAAGTTAGAGGAGGAAAGAATTGCTGAAGAAAAGAAATTAAGTGAATTAATTTCTAAATTGCCTTCAGGAATACTAGTAACTTTTGATGGCACAGATCACTATAAGTTAACAGATGAGGTTTATGAGCAAGTTTGTAAAGCTACAAAATTAATTCCACAACGCGCAATTATGGGGGCAAACTTTTTAAATTTTAGAGCGCATGAAATTTATACAATTAACGGTAACAAAATTGATGAAACATTTGTTAAGTGGGATGAGGACAAAAATAAGTGTTTTGCAGGGTTTACAGTCAGTGGAAATAATGTTGGAGTTGACGAGTCAATAACTGTGAGCGGTGAAGCATTAAGTTTTTTAAGTACAGGAATTGACACCAGAGTTTATTATATTAAAAATTTTTAGGGGGGAAAGTAACAATATTATGGATTTAACTTTATCCTAATTTCATATAACTTAATTAAAATTTATGTCTGAGCCAGTTATCAAATGTGAAAATGTATATAAAATATTTGGAGCAAATGCTCAAAAAATGCTTCAAGATTCTAATGGTAATGTTGATGCAAAAACTTTCCAAGAAAATGGGTGTATTGTAGGAGTGAACAATGCTTCCTTTGAAGTTTCTAAAGGTGAAATGTTAGTTGTTATGGGCTTATCAGGCTCAGGTAAATCAACTTTATTAAGATGTATATCCAGATTAACTGATGCAACAGGTGGTAAAATTTTTATAGAAGGTCAGGACCTCTTACAACTAAATAATAAAGATCTAATAGATCTTAGAAGAAATAAAATGGGAATGGTTTTCCAAAGCTTTGCTTTACTTCCACATAAAACTGTTGTTGAAAATATAGCCTTTCCACTTCAGATTAAAGGAGTCAAGACTGAAGACAGTATTAGCAAAGCAATGGATATGGTTAAACTAGTTGGTCTCGATGGAAGAGAAAACTATTTTCCAAGAGAACTTTCAGGAGGACAACAACAAAGAGTAGGTATTGCAAGATCATTAGCAGTTGAGCCAGATATTTGGTTTTTAGATGAGCCTTTTTCAGCTTTAGATCCATTAATTAGAAAAGA
>CACJED010000023.1 GCA_902592285.1 uncultured Pelagibacteraceae bacterium
GATCAAATTTAATTAAATTTCATTGATTATTTAAAAGTTGATAAAAACAAAAAATAATTCAAATATAAGCTATGAACGAAAATTTCTCAAAAAAAATTGAAAATTTTTTATTCAAAAAAATTGAATTATGGTTTTTGTTATTGATTATAATTTTCTTTATAATTATTTCTTTGGCTATTGCTGTTTTGGTTAGACAGGGAATTGAGGGAGAAACGAAACTTGGAAATTTTTCTATTCAGCCAATAACTGAACCATTAGTAAAATTATCAAGATTGCCTGAAAAAATTTTAAAAAAAACGTTAAAACCTAATGATTTATTAATTGAGGATTTGTGGGATGAAAAAAGAAACTTCAGTAGAGATAAAAGAGGTTTCTATGGAGAGACAGAAAAAAACAAATATATATTACTTTCCCGTTACAGTCTTGAAGATCAACAATCTATTATTGAATTAGTAGATTTAGAAAATTTTAATACTTTTCATAAATGGTTGCCTGATATGGATAAATTTAATGCCTTAATAGAAAAATCAGAAAAATTTAAAAATTTAGAAAGAGATCACAACAGAAAAAGATTTAGAATATTTCATCCAATCATGACTCAAGATGGAGGAATAATTTATTCTGATAATTATACACAACTAATTAAAATAGATCATTGCTCCAATTTGGTTTGGCAAAATACTGATTATTTATTTCATCATACAAAAGAAGTTGATTTAGAGGGTAATTATTGGATACCGGCAGATCAATTTTCAAGCAATATAAAAAATTTTGAAAATTTTAGAATGCATAATACTTTAGTTAAAGTGAATGAAGATGGTAAAATATTATTTTCTAAATCATTAATAGAGTTATTTATAGAAAATAATTTAGAATATCATCTTCATAATCAAAGATTCAGTAGTGATATATTTCATTTAAATGACATTGAACCAACGAAAATTAAATCTAATTTTTGGAATATAGGTGATTTATTTATTTCCCTTCGTGATTTATCGATGATAGTTCAATATAGACCTTCTACAGATGAAATTATAAATATTATTCACGGTCCATTTTTCAATCAACATGATGTTGATGTAATTAATGATGAAGAAATCTCAATTTTCAATAATAATAGAAAAATTTATGGATTAGAAAATGCTGAAATTATAATTTATAATTTTAAAACAAAAAAATTTAGAAAACATCTGAACTCACAATTAAAAGAAAAAAATATTAAAACAACTTACGAAGGTTTACATACAATTCTTCCAAATTTCCAAACTTATGTCGAAAGTAATGAAGATGGAATAATTTTATCTTTTGATGAAAATAAAAAAGAAAAATGGAGATTTACTAATGACGATAATCAAAAAAGAAAACTTTATGCAATTAATTGGTCAAGAATAATGTATGATGATCAACAATTAAAAAAAATTAGTAAATTAAAGGAAATAAAGAAAATGCAAAAATGTGCTAATTAACTCAATTAAAAACATAAATTAATATTAAAAAAATTTAGAAAACTATTTAATGATCAATTACATAAAGAAAACTTTAAAACAATTACAGAGGGTCTTTCACATATTTTTATAGATGGTTCATAAATGGTTGAAGAACAAAAATCATGGAAGAATAATATTATTTAATTGTATAGGCAAAAAAGAATGGGAGTTTGTAAATAAAGATAAAGATGGTAAAATTGGACATATAAATTGGAGTAGAGTTATAGAAGATGAGTTGTTTATTGAAAAATTTAAATCAATTATAAAAAATAGAGAATGTTTAAATTAATTTCCATCACCATAATATTTTGTTTAATCAGTACAATATCATTTGCATATCTAGGACCAGGTGTTGGGGGTGGTGTTATTGCTGCAACAATAGGAATAATCGTTGCAATTTTTGCAGCATTATTTGGTTTAATATGGTTTCCAGTTAAAAGAATGCTCAAAAAAAGAAAAGAAAAAAAAGAACAACAAATAAATAAATTTGATTAACCATATATTATTAATTTTTTCTTCTGTAATTTTATATGAGTTAATAAAATATGTTAGATTTAATGATATTATTAAATCTAATTTAAAGATTTATCAAAAAATAATAAAGTTATTTAGATGTAAGAATGTTTCTGACTTTAGAAAAGAAAAATTAATACTTAATTACTCAAAAAAATTATTTATAGTTTCGATAAAAATAATTTCTATTCTTATTTCAATTTTTTTATTTTTGATAATTTTGAATTTATTTTCTAATGCATATTTAAATTTAGTCATATCTATCTTAGGTGTTATAGAGCTAAGTATATTTTTTATAATTTATCATTTAATACGAAAAAAGTTTTATGCAAAGCTATAGCAATATACAAAAGTTTTTACATGACTTTGTATTGAGTAAAAAGATAATTAATAAATCATTATTTGAACTTGAGAAAATAATCTATTTAAAAAATAAAGATGTAAAAAATCACTCTCACATTTTTATAACAGGGCTACCAAGATCTGGTACAACTAGTTTGTTAAATTTTATTTTCTCATCAAATGAATATGCATCTCTAACATATAATAATATGCCTTTCATATTATCACCTAATTTTTCAAAATTTTTTCAAAAAAAAAAAATACAAAAAAAAGAAAGACTACATGGAGATGGAATAAATTTTGATAATTATAGTCCTGAAGCATTAGATGAAATATTTTTTGATAATAACGAGAAATTTATTAAAAACGAATTAATCAGTTACATTCAGCTAATTTTACTGAATAAGAATAAAAACAAGTATTTAAGTAAAAATAATTTAAACTATAAAAGAATAGATTTAATTTGTTCAATACTCCCTAATTCAATTTTTCTAATTCCAATAAGAGAGCCTTTGCAACATGCTTATTCACTTTTAAATCAACATCTACACTTTATTCAATTACAGAAGGAAGATAAGTTTATTTTAAGATACATGAACTACTTAGGTCATAATGAATTTGGTTTAAATCATAAATTTTGGAATAATCCAATAAATTACGATGATATAAATAAAATAGATTATTGGTTAGAGCAATGGATTATGTTTTATCAAAATATTTTAGATAAATATCAATCTTACTCTAATTGTCATTTTATTGTTTATGAAGAATTAGCTAATATTAATTATATTAAAAAAATTTTAAAAAAAATAAATTTTAAGAATAGCAATTTAAAATTAAATTTTTTTAAAAATTCCAATAAAAAAGAAATTCAAAATTTATATAATAAAACCAATTATGATAAAGCACGATCAATTTATCAAAAATTTTTAAGTTTAATTGGTACTTAAATTATATTTTGAGTTATTTATATTCAAAAATATTAGTTACGGTTGATAAAGAATTTACTATTTTATCATTAAAATTGAAAAGTGTTTTTCCTATAAATTTTTTTATAACAGTATTATTTTTAAATTTGAGATCTTTTTTTTTTACGATTAAAATTCCATCGGTGACAGATATTTTAATTAAATCTTTGGTCTCATAAAAAATTTTTCCAACAAACCATGGATGACTAAATTTTTTATTTTTTAAAAATTGAGAATTATATATAACTATTTTTAAATTTTTTTTTTTAAATTTAATAAAACAAAATGCTCCCGGATATGGTTTTGAGCATGCTTTAATAAATAAGTCTATGTTCTCACCAGTCCAAGAAAAATCAATTGCGCCAGATATATCAGTATAAAACCTTGGAAGATACCAACCTTTTGATATATTTTGATTTTTTAATAAAAATTTGGAATTTTTTACAATTTTTCTTACAAAGATTTTAATTAAAGATTCATAAATCAAATTCGTATGCTTTAAATAGTTTATAGGAATCATTTGACCTTTAAGTTTTTCTTTTTTACTTTTTATCACAATTTGTCCTGTGTCGATCTCCTCATCTAATATGTGAATAGAGGCAGCACAAAATTTTTTTTTGTTAAGAATTCTATAGGTAAATGTACCACCACCTTTTTCCTCAGGTAAAAGAGATGGATGTAAATTAAAAATTTTATTCCTGTAATTATTTATAATTTTATTTTTAAAAATGAACCTTGAAGATAAACTAAATATATAATCTATTTTGTTTTTTTTAAGTATAGAATTTCCTTTCTTGGAATTAATATCATCAATATAAAAAACATTTGTCTTTTTCTCTAAATCAAAAATACTTTTATAAAGACTTGAGTCATTTTCGTTATTTCTTATATCTCTCAAATGAAATTTTTTTGGATGAGTAATAATTATAGGTTTTGGAAGTTTATTTTTAATTAATTCATTAAATAAATAATTTAAGTGATACCCGTGTCCGACTAATGCAAATTTAGAATTTTTATCAATTTTTATTTTCATATTTAAAAAGGGGCGTTCTGTTGCCAGGTGCCCCGAACCCCGTTTACTTAATTAACTAAGTTAATTAAGCAGCAAGTGCATAACTTTCGTTAGCAATTGTAAATTAGCCCTTTACGGAGGAACAATTCCGAACGAAAGAATAGCTTTTAGACATCCGTCGATTCTGGTTCACCCCCATAAGTTGTAATGGTGGAGGTGGTGGGTACTGCCCCCACGTCCGCAATGGTTATTACGAAATTCGTTTATCGTCATAGTTGGAAAACCAACATGATTAATATAAAAGGTATTACAACAGATTCAATAACAATCATGAAATTAACAAAAGAACAAGCAGAAGAGATAAAAAACCAACAAAGTCAAAGTAATAAAACTAAAAGAGTAACCTCACCAGAGCTAGAAAAAATTTTGTATGAGGCTATCCCTGCTTTAGATCATGGATTTGTAAGAGTTGTTGATTATATGGGTGATGACACTTCAATTGTACAGTCAGCAAGAGTATCTTATGGAAAGGGAACAAAACAAGTATCGACTGATAAAGGTTTAATTAAATATTTAATGAGACATTGGCACAGTACACCTTTTGAAATGTGCGAAATAAAATATCATATTAAATTGCCAATTTTTATAGCAAGACAATGGATAAGACATAGAACAGCAAATGTTAATGAATACTCCGCTCGTTATTCAATTTTAGATAAAGAATTTTATTTACCATCTAAAGAAAACTTAGCTGCTCAATCAAAAAGCAATAGACAAGGTCGGGGTGAAGTTCTTGAAGGCGATCAAGCAAATGAGGTTTTGGAACTTTTGAAAAATGATGCAGAAAGAACTTATGATAATTATGAGACTATGTTAAATGAAAGGTATGATGGGTCAACAATAGATGAAAACAAAAAGGGATTAGCAAGAGAACTTGCTAGAATGAACTTAACATTAAATACTTATACTCAATGGTACTGGAAAACTGATTTGTTAAATTTAATGAATTTTTTAAGACTGAGAGCTGATAGTCATGCACAATATGAGATAAGAGTATTTGCAGACATAATGTTAGATACATTAAAAAAATGGGTTCCAATTACATATGAAGCTTTTATGGATTATAGAGTAGGTGGAACAGAAGTTTCTGCTAAAGGAAAAAATATAATTCAGAAACTTATAAAAAATGAAAATATTTCACTCGAAGAATCTGGTCTTTCTAAAAGAGAGTGGAACGAGTTAATGGAAGCTTTTGAAATTAAAGATAAGTTGATTTAATTTTTTCTGCAAATCCTAAATATATCTTAGAAATTTCATGATCTGGACTTTCTTCAACAATTGGTTTGCCATTGTCTCCAGCTTTACCAACTATTGGATCAATTGGTATTTCGCCTAAAAATTCTTTACCAAATTCCTCAGCTGTTCTTTTTACACCTCCATCTCCAAAAATTTTATAGCTTTTTCCATCATCACCTTTGAAAAAACTCATATTATCAATTAAGCCTAAAATTTTGACATTAAGTTTATCAAACATTTTAATACCTCTTTTAACATCAAGTAACGCTACTTCTTGAGGTGTAGAAATAATTATTGCACCATCCATTTTAATCTCTTGTGAAAATGTTAGTTGTGTATCACCAGTTCCTGGAGGCATATCAACAATAATAAAATCTAAATCTTTCCAATTTACTTTTTGTGTGAAAGTTTTTATTGCGCTTGTAACCATAGGACCTCTCCAAATCATGGGTGTTTGTTGATCAGCTAAAAAGCCTATGGACATACACTGGATGTCATATTTAATAATAGGATCTAATTTTTGACCATCACTTTTTGGTTTTTCATTAATATTAAGCATTTTTGGAATTGATGGGCCATAGATGTCTGCATCTAATATTCCAACTTTACACCCAATTTTTTTGAGGGCTAAAGCAAGGTTTGTTGCAAAAGTAGATTTTCCTACACCTCCTTTTGCACTAGAAATCGCAATTGTAAATTTAGTTCCAAGTATTGGGTTTTTAGTGAAGTTTTTCGGCTCCACCTTTTTTTTCATTGCGTCACTTAGTTCTGGCTTTTTTTCAGGCATATTTTGATCTTATCTTGTTTTTAAGTTCAAAGACACTATATAGATAGTGTATGTCTGACAATTTTCAACGAGGAGGCGGTAGCCCTTGGGGACCACCCCCTGGAGGTGGTAGTGGCAATGGTTCTGGTAGAGGACCGACACCACCGGACATTGATAAAATTATAAGAGAGTTTCAAGAAAAGATAAAAAACTTTTTACCTGGAGGAAAATCTTCAGGGAGTAAATCTATAATTTTAGGTTTGATAATTTTAGCTTTTGTATGGCTTGCAAGTGGATTGTATAGAGTTCTTCCAGATGAGCAAGGTGTAGTTTTAAGATTTGGAAAATTTGTTAAGACAACTCAACCTGGATTAAATTATCATATCCCTTTCCCAGTTGAGTCAGTATTAACTCCTAAAGTAACTAAAGTTAATAGAATAGACATTGGATTTAGATCTGAGAGAGATAGCGGATTTTCTTCATCAGGAGGAGTGGCCGATGTTCCACAAGAAAGTTTAATGCTAACAGGAGATGAAAATATTGTTAATATTGATTTTTCAGTATTTTGGGTAATTAAAGATGCTGGAAATTTCTTATTTAAAATCCAAGATCCTGAAGGAACTGTCAAAGCAGCGGCTGAAACTGCAATGAGAGAAGTAATTGCAAGATCAGATATTCAACCTATTTTAACAGAGGGTAGATCATTAATTGAGACTGACACACAAGAAATTATTCAAAAAATTTTAGATGAATACACTAGTGGAATTCAAATTACTCAAGTACAAACCCAAAAAGCAGATCCACCGGATCAAGTAATAGATGCTTTTAGAGATGTTCAAGCAGCAAGAGCAGATATGGAAAGATCTAAAAATGAAGCTGAAGCCTATGCTAATGATGTAATACCAAGGGCAAGAGGAGAGGCTCAAAAAATTTTGCAAGCAGCAGAGGCTTATAAAAAAGAAGTTGTTGCCAAAGCAGAGGGTGAAGCTAGTAGGTTTTTAGCAATTTATAATGAATATAGAAACGCAAAAGCGGTTACTCAGGAAAGAATGTATCTAGAGACTATGGAAAAAGTTTTAGCAGATATTGATAAAGTTATTATTGAGAAAAATGCAGGATCGGGCGTAGTTCCTTATCTTCCATTGCCAGAGTTAAATAAAAAGAAAGTAACAAATTAATATGAACATGGGAAAAATTATAGCTGGAGTTGTTTTTGTAATAGCAGTAGTTGCCTTCTTTTCAATTTTTATTGTTAAAGAAGTAAACCAAGCTATAGTTCTTCAATTTGGTGATCCAAAAAGAATTATTTCAAAACCAGGATTAAATTTTAAGATACCGTTTATTCAAAACGTTGTTTTTCTTGATAAAAGAATTTTGAATTTAGATACACCACCTGAAGAGGTAATTGCATCTGATCAAAAAAGATTGATTGTTGACGCTTTTGCAAGATTTCAAATAGTTGATCCTCTTAAATTCTATATTTCAGTAGGTAATGAAAGAGTTGCAAGATCAAGATTGGCAACGATTATAAATTCAAGAATAAGAAATGTTTTGGGACAACAAGAATTACAAACACTTTTATCAGAGGACAGAACTAAGCAAATGGCTTTGATTCAAGAAGGTGTAAATAATGAAGCAGAAAATTTTGGGATTAAAATTAATGATGTAAGAATTAAAAGGGCAGACCTTCCCCAAGCAAACAGTGATGCTATTTTTAGAAGAATGCAGACTGAAAGAGAGAGAGAAGCTAAAGAATTTAGAGCAAGAGGTGCAGAGATGGCAGTAACGATTACTTCAACTGCAGATAAAGAAGTAACAGTAATATTAGCTGATGCTCAAAAACAATCTGAAATCATGAAGGGTGAAGGTGATGGGGCAAGGAATAAAATATTCGCAAATGCTTTTGGACAAGATCCTGAATTTTTTGCTTTTTATAGAGCAATGCAAGCTTACGAAAAAGCTCTTATTGGCGGAGAAACTTCTTTAATTTTATCCCCAGACTCTGAGTTCTTTAAATTTTTTGGAAATATAAAACCAGAAATCCAACAATAAAAAAATGAGAGAGCTATTTATAGCTTTTGGTCTATTCTTATTTATTGAGGGTATTTTATACGCCTTATTTCCATCAAAAATGAAAAATATGTTAAAGAAGTTGGACTTACTTAAAGACAACCAATTGAGAACAGGAGGATTAATTTTTGCAATTTTAGGTTTTATTATTATTTACTATTTCAAGAGCAATATATGAAAAAATTCAAAATATATCTTTTATCATTATTAGTTATCCTTACTTTAAATTCTAAGTCTTTTTCAAAAGGTGTTCCAGAATCATTTGCTGATTTAGCTGAAAAGTTGATGCCCTCAGTGGTAAATATTTCAACTACTCAAACTGTTGTGACCAATACTAATCCATTTCCTTTCCAATTTCCCCCAGGATCGCCATTCGAGGATATGTTTAAAGAATTTGGCACCCCTCAGGAGAGAAAATCTTCTGCTTTAGGATCAGGTTTCATAATTGATGAAAAAGGAATAGTTATTACTAATAATCATGTCATTCAGGACGCTGAGGATATAATAGTTAGGGCTGATGGAGATAAAGAATTTAAAGCAACTGTAATTGGAGCAGACCCGTTATCAGATATTGCAGTTTTACAATTAGAGACCAATGAAAAATTTATACCAGTTAAATTTGGAGACTCTGATAAAGCTAGAATAGGTGACTGGGTTATGGCAATAGGAAATCCTTTTGGACTTGGAGGAACTGTTACTTCAGGAATTATTTCAGCTAGAAACAGATCTATAGGATTATCAAGATATGAGGATTACATCCAAACTGATGCATCTATTAACTCAGGAAATTCTGGAGGCCCTCTATTTGATATGAATGGAGATGTTATAGGAATTAATACAGCAATTTTAGGAAGAAATGGATCTATAGGAATTGGTTTTGCTATCCCATCTAATAGTGCAAATATTGTAATTAACCAACTTATAGAATTTGGAGAAACTAAAAGAGGATGGCTGGGAGTAAGAATTCAAGATGTGACTAAAGAAATTGCAGAAGTTGAAAAATTAGATGAACCTAGAGGAGCATTAGTTGCAAGTGTTGCTGAGGGAAGTCCTTCAGATAAAGCAGGAATTATTGCTGGAGATATAATTTTAGAATTTAATAATGAAATAATCAAAGAAATGAAAGAACTTCCTTTTATAGTTGCAAAAACTGAAGTTGGAAAAAAAGTTGATGTTAAAATATGGAGAAATAAAAAAGAGATAATTAAAAAAGTTACTTTAGGAAGATTGGAAACATCTGAAGATTTTAAAGTTACTAAAAAACCATCACCGGTTGAAAATAGAATAGAAAATTTAAAAATAACAGTTAGAAAATTAAGCAATGAGGATATAAAGCAAAGAAATCTTCCAAATCAAACAAAAGGATTATTAATCACATCAATTGATGATGATAGTCCTATAAAAAATTCTATTGAGGTTAATAGTATTATAATAGAAGCTCAAAAGAAAAAAATTGACTCTGTAGTAGATTTAAATAACCAAGTAGATAATGTTTTAAAATCAAATCAAAAAACAATTTTATTAGTTATTTATAATAGTCAAAATCAAAGAAGATATATTGGAGTTAAATTAAAATAACTAATGGATTTAAAATCCAAAATTATTTTAATTTATGGACCAACAGCATCTGGCAAGTCTGAGTTCGCTATCAAATTAGCTAAAAAAATCAAAGGTGAAATTATCAATGCTGATAGTATGCAAGTTTATAAAGATTTAAAAATTCTGACAGCAAGACCATTAAAAAAAGACAAAAAAATTAAACATCATCTTTATGGGTTTCAAAGTGGAAAAAAAAGTTTTTCAACAGGTGATTGGTTAAAACTTTCAATAAAAAAAATTAATCAAATAAGAAATAGAAAAAAAATTCCAATTTTAGTTGGTGGAACTGGTTTATATTTTAAAGCTTTGGTAGAGGGTTTAGTCAAAATTCCAAATATACCTCCAGTATTTAGGAATAAAGTAAGAAAATTACATAAAGACCTTGGTCAAAAAAAATTTTATGAAAAGCTCTCAAAAATTGATCCCCTTATCATTGACAATATAAAATCTACTGATGTTCAAAGATCTATCAGAGCTTATGAAGTTAAAAAGTTTACAAATAAATCTATATTCAAATGGTATGAAAATACAAAGTCTGACTTTAAAAAAAGTGATTTTTACAAAATTATTATAGATTTTCCACGACCAAAATTAATTGAAAAAATTAATGATAGATCTCACGAAATGTTAAAAATGGGGGCAATATCAGAAGTAAAACGGTTTCTAAAACTTAAAATTTCAAAAGACAAAAGCATTTCTAAAGCTATAGGTGTTTATGAAATAAGAGAATATTTAAAAAAGGTAGCTATCAAAGAGGATATTGCTGAAAAAATATCAATAAAGACAAGACAATATGCTAAAAGGCAAGTTACTTGGGCTAGAGGACATATGGCAGGGTGGAAAAAACTAAATCAAAATCGACTAAATAATTTTTTAAAAAAAATTTGAAAATTCTCTAGTTAAACTTGACCAATCAGCACAACTTCAGCTAGATTGTGAAATGCCAAAATTATTAACAGGAGCAGAAATAGTATTTAAATGTCTTGAAGATCAAGAAGTTCAATATATTTTTGGATATCCAGGTGGTGCTGTTTTACCAATCTATGATGAACTTAAAAATCATGAGACAGTAAAACATATTTTAGTTCGACATGAGCAAGGCGCTGGTCACGCAGCAGAGGGATACGCAAGATCATCTGGAAAACCAGGAGTGGTGTTAGTTACCTCTGGACCTGGAGCGACTAATGTTGTAACCGCCCTAACAGATGCTTACATGGATTCAGTTCCTTTAGTTTGTATTTCTGGTCAAGTTCCAACTCATTTAATTGGTACTGATGCTTTTCAAGAATGTGATACTACTGGTATTACTAGACCTTGTACAAAACATAATTGGTTAGTTAAAGATATTAAAGATTTATCCAAAATTATTCATGAGGCATTTCATGTTGCAACAACAGGAAGACCAGGACCGGTTTTAATTGATATCCCTAAAGATATTCAATTTGCAAAAACGAGTTATTCAAAACCTAATAAGGAAAAAAAATTAAACGGAAAGATACATAATAGATTTTCTAAAAATGAAATAGAGGAACTAATTAATTTAATTTCAAAAGCAAAGAAACCAGTAATCTATACTGGTGGAGGAGTTATAAACTCTGGTCCAAAAGCAAGTGAATCATTAAGAGAGTTCACCAGACTGATTGGTTTTCCAATTACATCCACTTTGCAAGGTTTAGGGGCATTTCCTGGTGATGACAATCAATTTATTGGAATGCTAGGAATGCATGGAACATATGAAGCAAATAATGCTATGCATGATTGTGATTTATTAATTAATATCGGAGCTAGATTTGATGATAGGATAACTGGCAAGATAGATGAGTTTTCACCTAAGTCAAAAAAAGTTCATATTGATATTGATCCTTCCTCAATTAATAAAATAATAAAAGTTGATCTAGCTATCGTAGGGGATGTTAATGAAGTTCTTAAAGCAACAATAAAAAGAATAAATAAAAAGCAAAATGGTTTGAAAACTTCAAATAAACAACATATATCAAAATGGTGGGAGCAAATCCAAAAATGGAGGACAAAAAATTCATTAGGATTTATAAATAGTGATAAAACAATTAAACCACAACATGCTGTCAAGAGATTGTATGAATTAACCAAAAACCAAGACACTTTTGTTACTACTGAGGTAGGCCAACATCAAATGTGGGCTGCTCAACATTACAAATTTAATAAACCAAATAGATGGATGACCTCTGGTGGTTTGGGAACTATGGGCTATGGTCTTCCTGCAGCAGTAGGAGTTCAGATAGCTCATCCTGATAAACTTGTAATTGATATTGCAGGTGAAGCATCTGTTTTGATGACAATGCAAGAAATGTCAACTGCTGTTCAATACAATCTACCCATCAAAATCTTCGTATTGAACAATCAATACATGGGCATGGTTCGCCAATGGCAGGAATTACTTCATGAGAAAAATTATTCTGAGAGTTATTCAGAGGCATTACCAGATTTTGTAAAATTAGCTGAAGCTTATGGATGTAAAGGAATTAAAGCTGATAATCCAAATGAATTGGATGAAAAAATAAGAGAAATGATTAAACACAATGGTCCAGTAATTTTTGATTGCCAAGTCGATCCTAATGAAAATTGTTTTCCCATGATCCCTTCAGGAAAACCCCATAATCAAATGATATTAGGCCCTAATGATCAGGAGGAAAATAAGATTACTGGCAAAGGAAAGTCGTTAGTTTAAT
>CACJED010000024.1 GCA_902592285.1 uncultured Pelagibacteraceae bacterium
TCATCTGCATTAGGAATTGCTGAGGCAAATAAATTAGAAAATAAATCTTCTAATGTAATAGCTGTCATAGGCGATGGTGCAATTAGTGCAGGTATGGCTTATGAGGCTATGAATAATGCTGGTGTCTCAAAAACAAAGATGATTGTAATTTTAAATGATAACGATATGTCTATTGCGAAACCTGTAGGTGCGATGAGAACTTATTTAGCAAAATTATTTACAGGAAAGATTTATTTTAGCTTGAGAGAGACTGTTAAATTAATTACATCAGCATTTTCAAAGAGATTTAGTGCTAAAGCGGGTAAAGCAGAGGACTTTTTACGTTCAGCGGTTACAGGAGGAACTCTATTTAATTCTCTAGGCTTTTATTATGCAGGTCCGATAGATGGTCATGATTTATCATCACTTGTTCCTATTTTTAAAAATGCAAGAGACTCAAAACATGAGGGACCAATAATGATACATGTTAAAACACAAAAAGGAAAAGGTTATTCATATGCAGAAAAAGCAAATGATCATTATCATGGTGTATCAAAATTTAATGTAGAAACAGGCGAACAAATAAAAAGTGGTAATAATCTTCCATCTTACACAAAAGTTTTTGCCAATGCATTAGTTAAACATGCTAAAAAAGATAGTAAAATTGTTGGTATAACAGCAGCAATGCCAGGTGGAACTGGAATGGATATTTTTGGTAGAGAATTTCCAAATAGAATGTTTGATGTTGGTATTGCTGAACAGCATGCTGTAACTTTTGCTGCTGGATTGGCAACAGAAGGCTATAAGCCTTACGCAGCTATTTATTCTACTTTTTTACAAAGAGCATATGATCAAGTTGTTCATGATGTTGCTATACAGAGTTTGCCAGTAAGATTTGCGATAGATAGAGCAGGCTTAGTTGGCGCAGATGGATCAACTCATGCTGGTTCTTTTGATATAGCTTATTTGTCAACTTTACCAAATTTTATAGTAATGGCAGCTAGTGATGAGGCGGAATTGGTCAAAATGATTAATACTTCAGTCGATATTAATGAAAACCCATGTGCTATTAGATATCCAAGAGGAACAGGTGTAGGTATTGAATTACCATCAATTGAGGAAAAAGTTGAAATTGGAAAAGGTAGAATTATTCAGAGAGGTACCCAAGTATGTATATTAAGCCTAGGTACAAGACTTGAAGAATGTAAGTTGGCTGCAGAAGAGTTAAAAGCAAAAGGCATTTCAGTGACAATAGTAGATGCGAGATTCGCAAAACCTTTAGATGAAAAACTTATTTTAAATTGTGCAAAAGAACATGAAATTATGTTCACAATTGAGGAAGGTTCAATAGGTGGATTTGGATCTCATGTTAAATATTTATTATCTGAGAAAGGTATATTTGACAAAGGCTTGAAATTTAGATCATTGACTTTTCCTGATAAATTTATTGAACAGGATAATCCAAAAAAAATGTATGAGTTAGCTGGATTAAACAGTTCTCAGATTTCAAAGAAAATTTTAGATGTTTTATTTAGTAAAGATTCAATAAGAGTTGTTAAAAATTAATTTTATCCACATTGAGCTTTATTCATTAAGTAGTGGTCTAGTAATACACAATTCATCATAGCCTCACCAATTGGAACGGCTCTTATTCCAACACATGGATCATGTCTTCCTTTAACTGAAATTGTAGTATTTTTTCCAAATTTATTTATAGTCTTTCTAGTTGATAAAATTGATGAGGTTGGCTTAACTGCAAAAGAGGCAATAATTTCTTGACCTGTTGAAATTCCTCCTAGTATTCCTCCTGCATTATTAGAGTTAAACTTTAATTTCTTACCCTTAGTTGAAATCTCATCAGAGTTTTGTTCTCCACTTAGTTGTGCAGAATTCATTCCTGAACCGATATTTACTCCTTTAACAGCATTAATGCTCATTAGACCTGAGGCTATATCTGTGTCAAGCTTTGAATAAATTGGGGCACCTAAACCTACAGGAATACCTCTAGCTCTTACTTCAATTACTGCTCCACATGATGATCCAGATTTTCTTACAGAAAGTAAATATTTTTCCCAAAGTTTAATCATAGATTTATCTGGACAAAAAAATGGATTTTTGGAAATTACCTTATCGTTCCATTGAGTAGTGTCACATCCTAATATTCCTAATTGTGTGACTGCCCCAACGACTTTAAATTTTTTTCCTAATTTTTTTCCAAGAACAATTTTTGCAATTGAACCAGCAGCAACTCTTGCTGCTGTTTCTCTAGCAGAGGATCTTCCTCCGCCTCTATAATCTCTTATTCCATATTTTTTAAAATAAGTAAAATCTGCATGACCAGGTCTAAATTTATCTTTAATATTTCCATAATCTTTAGATCTCATATCTTTATTATAAATTATAAGTGAAATAGGTGTTCCTGTAGTTTTGCCTCCAAAAACGCCAGACAATATTTCGACTTTATCGTCTTCTTTTCTCTGAGTTGTAAATTTAGATTGTCCTGGTTTTCTTTTGTCCAATTCTCTCTGAATATCTTGCTCTTTTAGGTTTATATTTGGTGGACAACCATCAACTATGCAGCCAATTGCAGGACCATGAGATTCTCCCCAAGTAGTGAAACGAAATAGCTTTCCAAAAGTATTAAATGACATTATTTATATTGTATAGATTATTTTGTTTAAATTATGAATCAAAAAAACTCACTAGGGCTTAATAAATGCTTCTTAGATCTAGATAACCCATTTGAACTATTTCAAAAATGGTTTGATGAGGCTAAAAAAAAAGAAATTAATGATCCAAATGCTTTAGCACTTGGTACCGCAAACAAAGAGGGCATTCCCTCAGTAAGAATGGTTTTACTCAAAGGACATAGTGAAAAAGGATTTGTTTTTTATACAAATTTAAATAGTCAGAAAGGAAATGAAATCAAAGAAAACCCAAATGCTACAATGTGCTTTCATTGGAAAAGTCTACTAAGACAAATAAGAATAGTTGGAACATTGAAACAAATAGATGATCTAACTGCTGATGATTACTATAACTCTAGAGCATATGATAGCAGAATAGGTGCCTGGGCCTCAAAACAAAGCAGTATTCTACAAACCAGAGATGAACTATTAGATGCTTTAGAATATTATAAAAAAAAATTTAATGACAAAGATAATGTGCCGAGACCAACCCACTGGTCTGGCTGGAATTTAAAACCTTCCACAATTGAATTTTGGTTAGATGGAGATAATAGAATACATGAAAGATTAAAGTATTTTTTAGATAAAAATGGTAGTTGGACAAAAAGCCTTCTAAGTCCCTAAAAATCTCTAGACAAACTAAATGAAGTTAAATTCTCAAGAATATTTCTCTCATTACAATCTTTAAATATCGATAAGGAGTTTGACGCTAAATTTATGTAATGATTTGCTTTTTGATAACATTCTTTAATAATTTCATATTGTTTTATTAAAGTTAATGTATAACTAAAATCACTTTCGTCTCTTCTTTTTTTTAAAAAAATATCTTTTAAACTTTCCTTTTCTTTCAGATTTGCTTTTTGAAATAATAAGATTATTGGCAGAGTAATTTTTCCCTCATAAAAATCTTTGCCAATTTTTTTTCCAAATAATTTTGACTCAGAATTGTAATCTAAAGTATCATCAGCTATTTGAAACGTTAATCCTAAATTCCTTCCATAAAATTCTAAAGCTTCTTTTTCCTTCGTTGTCTTATCTGACAAAATTGCACCTACTTTGGTAGCGGCTGCAAATAATTCAGCGGTTTTTGCAGAGATTATTTTTAAGTAAGTTTCTTCCAACATATCTACCTCACCTTTATGCTGTAATTGAAGAACTTCTCCTTGAGCAATCTTAGAGGAAGTTGAGGATAATAATTTTAAGACCTCAATATTTCCATCATCTACCATCATTTCAAAACATCTACTAAGTAAATAATCTCCAACTAAAACAGAAGAATGGTTATCCCAAACTTTGTTTAAAGTCTCTCTTCCTCTTCTGATAGTTCCATTATCTATTACATCATCGTGCATTAAAGTTGCTGAGTGAATAAGTTCTACACAAGCAGCTAAATTTATATCTCTAGTTCCCTTTGAATATCCACATAATTTTGCAGAACCTAGGGTTAGTAAGGCTCTTAATCTTTTTCCACCCGTATCAAGGTGATAGCTTGTCATTTCCTGAACTAACTCGACATTGCTTTCTAATTTAGACTTTATTTTTTCCTCAACCAACATCAATTTATCCTCAACTGAATTTTTAAGTTGAAAATATGAATTATTAATTTTGTTTTTTAGTTGAATGACACTTCCCATTTATCGAGCAAATTAGTATAATAGGTTGCTTTTGATACTTATCAATTGACGCACCTGAATCTTCAATTATAAGGTGTCTTTATATTCACAAAAAAATTCTATAAATACTCAAAATGTTCTCTTTTTTTAAAAAGAAAAAAATTATTCCACATATAAAGCTAAGTGGTGTAATTGGAAATGTTGGTAAATTTAAACAAGGTATAGATTTTTCTGGTCAAGAAGAGATTATTTCAAAAGCATTTTCAGTTAAAAAAGCACCATGTGTAGCTATTACAATAAATTCACCTGGAGGTTCTCCGGTCCAATCACATTTAATTTACAGCCTAATTAGACAACAGGCACAAAAAAATAAAAAAAAAGTAATAGTTTTTGCTGAAGATGTAGCGGCCTCAGGTGGATATTTAATAGCATGTGCTGGAGATGAAATTTATGCGAACTCAAGTTCAATAATAGGCTCGATAGGAGTTATCTACTCTTCTTTTGGTTTTACAGAACTGATAAAAAAGATAGGAGTTGAAAGAAGAGTGCATACTGCTGGGAAAAATAAAAGTACATTAGACCCATTTCAAGACGAAAAAAAAGAAGACATCGAAAGATTAAAAAATATTCAATTAGATTTACATAAAGATTTCATAGATGTAGTCGAAAAAAGCAGGTCAACAAAACTTAAAAAATCTGAGATAGAATTATTTTCAGGTGAATTTTGGTCAGGCAGAAAAGCCAAAGATCTTGGTTTGATAGATGAGATAGGAAATGCAAATCAGATATTACGAGAAAAATTTGGAGAGGATGTTGTTATTAAAAAATTTGAAAAATCAAAAAGTTGGCTTAGCAAAAGATTATCATCTTCAAATGACCATGTCGATCAATTAGCAAACATATTAGAGGAAAAATCAGTTTGGCAAAAATATGGCCTCTAAAAAAAATAAAAAAAAACCAAAATTTCAAACTTTTCAAGATACAATTATTAATCTACAAAAGTTTTGGAGTAAAAATGGTTGCGTAATTTTACAACCTTATGATATGGAAGTTGGAGCTGGAACATTTCACCCAGCTACTACTTTAAGATCACTTGGGCCCAAGCCATGGAAAGCTGCTTACGTTCAACCTTCACGAAGACCTACCGATGGAAGATATGGAGATAATCCAAATAGACTTCAGCATTATTATCAATTTCAAGTTATAATAAAACCCTCTCCGTTAAATATTAAAAAACTTTATTTAAATAGTTTGTCGGTAATAGGAATTAATCATAAAGACCATGATATTAGATTTGTTGAAGATGACTGGGAAAGCCCAACTCTAGGAGCTGCAGGTCTTGGATGGGAAGTATGGTGTGATGGAATGGAAATATCTCAATTTACATATTTTCAACAAATGGCAGGTTTTGAATGTAAACCAGTGTCAGTGGAAATAACATATGGCCTTGAAAGAATTTGCATGTTTACCCAACAAAAAAAAAATGTTTATGATTTAGTTTGGAATGATGAAGGTATTGATTATAAAGAAGTTTTTCATCAATCAGAGAAAGAGTTTTCAGCTTATAACTTTGAACACGCTAATACAGAAAATTTATTCAAAATATTTGATATGCATGAGAGTGAGGCAAAATCATTAGTTGAAAAAAATATATCTTTACCTGCGTACGATCAATGTTTGAAAGCAAGTCATATATTTAACGTATTAGATGCTCGTGGAGTTATTAGTGTTGCTCAAAGAGCAGAATATATCGGTCGGATAAGAGAAATCACAAAACAAGCTGCTGCAATTTGGTTACAGTCGCAAACATAAAATGTCAGAATTTTTTTTAGAGCTATTTAGTGAAGAAATTCCTGCAGGGCTTCAGAAAAATTTAAGAGAAAAAATTTTTGAAGACTTTAAAAGTTTATTTGAGGAAAAATCAATAAAATCAAGAAAAAATTTTTCTTTTTCAACTCCAAATAGATTAGTTTTAGTTTTTGAGGGCCTAGATAAACAAATTAAAATCAAATCTAAAGATATAAGAGGCCCTAAAACAAACGCTCCAGAGCAAGCGTTGGAGGGATTTTTGAGATCAAACAAAATTGACAAAAAAGATCTATTTAAAAAAAAAACTGAAAAGGATGAATTTTATTTTTACAAAACTGTGGCAACCTCTTTAAAAACACATGATTTACTCACTGAATTCATTCCAAAAATTTTGAGTAACTATCAATGGAAAAAATCAATGAAATGGGGTGAATTTGATTTAAATTGGGGAAGACCATTAAAATCAATTTTATCAATATTTGATAAAAAAATTGTAAGTTTTAAATTTCATCATTTGGTCTCTTCTAATTCGACTTTTTTAGATAAAGATTTTGAGGATAAAAAAAGATCTTTTGAAAATTTCAAGAAATATGAAAAATTTTTTGAAAATAATGGAGTTATTATTAATCAAAATAAAAGATTAAAAATAATCAATAATTCTTTTTTAAAGATACTAAAAAAAAAAGGATTAAATATTATTGAAAATCCTCAATTAATGGATGAGGTAGTAAATTTAGTAGATAGCCCAAATGTTTTATTATGCAAATTTGATAAAAAATTTTTATCAATTCCAAAAGAGGTTTTGACCTTAACAATGGAGTCTCAACAGAAATATTTTCCAACATTTAATAATAATAATGAAATTACGAATGAATTTTTAATTGTAACAAATAAAAAAGACAAAAAAGGACTCATTAAAATAGGTAATGAGAGAGTGGTTGATGCAAGATTAAGTGATGCAGAATTCTTTTGGAATAAAGACAAATCTCAAAATTTGGTAAAAAAAGTTTCTGATCTTAAAAATATGAATTTCTTCAAAGGACTCGGTACATATTTTGATAAAGTTCAAAGAATGAGAAAATTAGGTGCCTCTATTTCAGACGAACTATTGATTAGTAAAGAAAAAGTCGAACTTTCAGCAACAATATGTAAAACAGATTTAATCTCAGAAATTGTTGGTGAGTTTCCTGAATTACAAGGAATAATGGGAGGACATCTCTCTCATGCTCAAGGCTTTGATAAAGATATAGTGGATGCAATTAAAGAACAATATTTACCATTAGGCCCGGATTCTGTAGTTTCTAAAAAACCATATAGCATTACTCTCTCACTAGTTGATAAAATTGATACTTTAACAGGTTTTTTTGGATTAAATGAAAAACCATCAAGTTCAAAAGATCCTTATGCTCTAAGAAGAGTTGCTCTTGGAATTATAAGAATAATAATTGAAAATAAAAAAGATATTAAGTTAGGGGATTTGTTTTTATATTCAAAAAACATATACCTAGATCAAGATTTTAAATTCTTAAATGATAATCTGACAAAAGATATTTCAATTTTTTTAAAAGATAGACTCAAATATTATCTTAAAGAAAAAAATATAAGGTATGATATTATTGATGCAACTACTAAAGTATTGGATTTAAATAGAATTTCTACAGTTTATCAAAAAGCAGTTAGTTTAAATAAGATTATAAACAAAAAAATTGGTGAGGATATTGTTTCATCATATAAGAGAGCCTTTAATCTTTTGAATTCAGAAATCAAAAACACAGATGAAAACCTTTCAAATACAACTGACCCTGGTTTATTTAAAAATGATTTCGAAAAGAAACTCTATGATAAAACTCATGAGTTGAAACATTATCTCTCAGGGATGACCAAGAATCAAAGTTTTGATGAAATTCTCAACCTATTTGCAAGTACAAAAAACGAAGTTTTCGATTTTTTTGAAAATGTCAAAGTAAATGATGATAGCGAAGATATAAGAAAAAATAGATTGGAACTATTAAATTTTTTCTGTAAAACCTATGAAATTTTTATAGATTTTCAATTAATCAAAGACATAAATGAATAAATTAATTTTTAATTTTAATTCTAAAGAAGTAAAAAAGATTAAGAATCCTAAAAATATTTTAGGCGGAAAAGGGTCAAATTTATCTGAAATGGGAAGGATAGGGTTGCCAGTACCACCAGGTTTTACAATTTCCACTAATGTCTGTGAATTATTTTATAAAAGCAAAAAAAGACTGAGTTCCAAGATTGTCGCACAAATTAAGTCAGAACTAAAAATCATAGAAAAAGATGTAAAAAAAAAATTTGGGGATTTAAAAAATCCTTTATTGTTATCTGTAAGATCTGGAGCAAGAGTATCTATGCCTGGTATGATGGACACAATATTAAACCTTGGACTAAATGATAAAACTGTAATTGCTTTATCCAAAAAAACTTCAAATGCAAGATTTGCAAAGGATAGTTATAGGAGATTTATCCAAATGTATGGAAATGTTGTAATGGGGGTTGAAAGCCATCATTTTGAGGAGTTAATTGAAAATTATAAGCTAACAAAAGGCGTTCTCTTGGATACTGAACTTGATGAAAAGGATTGGGATGGATTAATTAATGATTTTAAAAAAATTGTTAAAGAGAAAGCAAAAAAAGATTTTCCACAAGATGTATATCAACAATTATTAGGAGCAATAAATTCAGTATTTTTATCTTGGGAAAGTAATAGAGCTAAGATTTATAGAAAAATAAACCAAATTCCTTCAGAATGGGGTACCGCAGTAAATGTTCAATCTATGGTTTTTGGAAATATGGGAAATGATTCTGCTACTGGAGTGGTATTTACAAGAAATCCATCTGATGGATCTAATAATATTTATGGAGAATATTTAATTAATGCTCAAGGTGAAGATGTTGTAGCTGGTACCAGGACTCCACACTATATAACTAAAAAAGCAAGAAAAGAGGCTAATGTAAATGACGTTTCGATGGAAGAGTCAATGCCAAAAGTTTATACGCAATTAACAAAAATTTTAAAAAAATTAGAAACTCATTATAGAGATATGCAGGATGTTGAGTTCACAGTAGAAAATAATAAATTATGGATATTACAAACAAGATCAGGAAAAAGAACTTCTAAATCTGCAGTAAAAATTGCCGTAGATATGGTAAAAGAGAAATTAATTTCAAAAAAACAAGCAATATTAAGAATAGATCCAAGCTCATTAGACACATTGTTACATCCAACTTTGGATGAAAAAAGTGAGATAAAAGTTATTGCCAATGGCCTTCCTGCATCACCTGGTGCTGCAAGTGGAAAAGTGGTTTTTACATCTGAAGAAGCTGAAAGATTAAATGATATGATGCAAGACACTATATTAGTAAGGGTGGAAACTTCACCTGAGGATATTCAAGGAATGCACGCTGCAAAAGGTATTTTAACAGCAAGAGGAGGGATGACAAGTCACGCAGCCGTGGTTGCCCGGGGCATGGGCAGACCCTGTGTTTCTGGATCAAGTGAGATAGATATAAATTATGAAGAGAAAGTTTTTAAAACTTCCGAATTTAAAGTCAAGGAAGGAGATGTGATTACTATTGATGGTTCGACAGGAAGAATAATTTTAGGAGAAGTGCCAACAGTTAAACCTGAAATTTCAGGTGATTTTTCAAAAATAATGAGTTGGGCTGACAGTATAAGAAAACTAAAAGTAAGAACTAATTCCGAAACACCAGCAGACACAAAAATAGCTAGAGACTTTGGTGCTGAAGGGATTGGTTTATGTAGAACCGAACATATGTTTTTTGATGAAGAGAGAATAATATCTGTTAGAGAAATGATTTTATCAAAAACTAAAGATGATAGAGCGAAAGCACTTACAAAGCTATTACCTCATCAAAAAAAAGATTTCATGGAAATTTTTAAAATTATGAATGGCTTACCTGTTACAGTGAGGTTACTAGACCCGCCACTTCATGAATTTTTACCACATTCTGAGAAAGAAATTTTAGAGGTTGCTAATGTAGTTGGAGTAGATCCTAGAGAGGTAAAAACAAGAATATCAGAACTGCATGAACAAAATCCTATGCTTGGTCATAGAGGTTGCAGACTAGGTATATCTTATCCAGAAATATATGAAATGCAATGTAGAGCAATTTTTGAAGCTTTAATTGAATTAAAAGATAAAAAAATAAAAGCAGCACTTCCAGAAATAATGATTCCCTTAGTTTCTACTGAGGCAGAAATAAAGATAATGAAAGATTTAGTAAAAAATGTTGCAAACACTGTTCAAAAAGAAAATAAAATTAAATTTAATTTTATAGTTGGAACTATGATTGAACTTCCAAGAGCAGCAATAAAAGCTAAAGAGATTGCAAAATACGCTGAATTTTTCAGTTTTGGTACTAACGATTTAACTCAAACAACCTTTGGTATTAGTAGAGATGATAGTGGAAAATTTTTAAATGATTATATTGACAATAAAATTTTTTCTATCGATCCATTTGTTTCTATTGATGAAGGAGTTGAAGATTTAATTGAGATAGCAGTCTTTAGAGGAAGAAAACAAAACAAAAATATTAAATTAGGAATTTGCGGCGAGCATGGAGGAGATCCTAAAAGTATAAATTTTTGTTCTAAAGTTGGTTTAGATTATGTTTCATGTTCACCTTACAGAGTTCCAGTAGCTAGACTTGCTGCAGCACAGGCTGCAATAATTAAACAAACTTAAAGAAAGAGTTAACATAGCTTTAATTTGCTAAATTAAATCTAACCGTCTCCCATATTTACTTTATTAAATTTAGTATCTAATTTGATTAAGATTTAATTAAGTTTTTACTTAATTTTTTATCCATAAAATATTTTTCATACTGATTGCCAAACTTTTCTTCAAGATAAGTGTAGTATAAAATTCTTCTAGAAGTATTCGAATTATTTTTTGAAGATCTGTGAGGACATGTATTTTTAAAAACTACTAAATCGCCACTATTTAAAACTATTTTCTCAAATGAATGGGCTTGTTCTACTTCATCTAATAATTCAGCAAATTCAAAATTTTTCACTTTTTTTATTAATTTTTGAAATGGTTCATTATCAGATTTTGCTAATTCTATTGTTCCATTTTCCTCATTACAGTCATCAATAGCAACCAGAATATTAATAAAATTATCTCCATATTCATACCATCCCTCTTTTTTATTATTTTCAAAATCTTTAAAAAAAAATACTCCATCATA
>CACJED010000025.1 GCA_902592285.1 uncultured Pelagibacteraceae bacterium
AAAATTATAGAATTATTGGGATGGGTGGCTCAATTCTTGGCACTCAAGCAATTTATGATTTTTTAAAACATAAAATAAATAAAAAAATTTTATTTATTAATAATCTTATAAATAAGCAAGAGAAAGAAAAAATAAAATTTACAAATTTGATAGTTTCTAAATCTGGAAACACTATTGAGACAATAATTAATCTAAATATTTTAATTAAGAAAAATGATAACAATATTTTTATTACTGAGAATAAAAAAAGCTATCTGCAACTGTTAGCAAAAAAATTAAAAGGAGAAATAATTCATCATAATAATTTTATTGGTGGCAGATTTTCTGTTTTATCAGAAGTTGGTATGTTGCCTGCAGAATTAATGGGTTTAAATTCAAGTCAATTTAAACAATTTAATTCTTTAATCAAAAATAAACTTTTTTTTAACTCTTTAGTAAAAAATGTTGCTTCCACTTTTGTTTTATTAAATCAAAAAAAGTTTAATTCTGTAATAGTAAATTATGATGAAAAATCTAATAACTTATTTAATTGGTATCAGCAACTAGTTGCTGAGAGTTTAGGTAAGAAAAATAAAGGCTTGTTACCAGTCATATCTACAATGCCCAGAGATAATCATAGTGTAATGCAACTTTATTTAGATGGATCACAAAACAATTTTTATACTTTTTTTTATGTTCATGGAGATAAAGTAGAAAAAGTTAAAAATAATTTAATTTTATCCTCACATGAATACCTAAAAAATAAAAAAGTTTCAGATATTTTATATGCTCAAAAACAAGCTACAGAAAATGTTTTCAATAAAAAAAATATTCCTTTTAGAAGCTTTGAAATTATTAAAAGAGATGAAAGAGCTTTAGGAGAATTATTTTGTTTTTTCATTTTGGAAACAATCTTGTTAGGTAAATTATTAGGAGTAAATCCTTTTGATCAACCAGCTGTAGAATTAATTAAAAAGGAGACAAATAAATTATTAGTTAAGAAAAGATAAAAATATTATCTTAGATATTCCATAAATTTTTTTCTCAATAAGGTTGAGGCACGTTGGATAATTATCTTTTTCATTTTTATGTCTATGTAGAATAATTATTCCATTTTTTTTAAGAATATTATGAGATTTAATTTTAATAAGTAAATCCTCTATTTTTTTATCTTTGTAAGGCGGATCTAAAAAAATAATATCAAAGTTATTATTTAAACTTTGAAATGTTTCATCTTTATAAATATCCTTTTCAATTATCTTGAAATTTTGAACTGATTTTAAATTTGATAAATTTTTTTTTAGTAAAGTTAAAACATTTGGATAGTTTTCGATAAAAATAACTTTTTTCACTCCTCTAGATAAACATTCAATTCCAAATGAACCTACACCCGAAAATAAATCTAATATATATGAGTTATTAAAGTCAATTTTAAATTTAGTTGAATGTTTAATTATATTAAAAATTGATTCTTTAGTTAGGTCTTTCAAAGGTCTAGTTTTTTTATCTTTTGGTGTGAGAATTTTTTTCCCTCTAAAAGATCCTGATATCACTCTCATCATTGAATTACTCTATAACCAATATCTTTTCTATAAAATCCATTTTTCCAATTAATTCGATTAAGAAGCTCAATTGAATTTTCCCTAGCTAATTTTAAATCATTTGACATTGTTACAATATTTAGAACTCTACCACCATTTGATACAATTTCATTTTTAAGTATTTTTGTACCAGCATGAAAAATAAACTGGTTTTTTTTTAAATCTATTTTTTTTAAATTTAACGCAATATTATTTTTATAAGTGTCAGGATAACCTTTTGAACATAATACAATACAAATTGATTTATCTTTGTGCCATTCAATATTTAAGTCACCAAGTTTTTGCTCAAAGCATTTTTTTATAATCATTGAAAAATCGGTTTTTAGCTTTGGTAATAAAGTTTGACACTCAGGATCACCCATTCTAACGTTGTACTCAATTAAAAATGGTTCTCCATTTATAATCATTAATCCAGCATACAAAAAACCTTTATATTCACATTTGATATCCTTTAAACCTCTAAGCGTTGGCTCAATAATTTTATTAATTATTTTTTGATTTAATTCATCTGTTTCTAATCTTGAAGGTGAATATGCACCCATTCCACCTGTATTTTTTCCTCTATCTCCCTCAAAAACTCTTTTATGATCTTGAGCTGTTCCAAACATTTTATAATTTTTACCATCAGAAATGATAAAAAAACTCATCTCTTCTCCATCTAAATATTCTTCAATAAGTAAATTTTCTGCTTTACCAAATTTACCATTAAATATTTCTTTTACAGCCACATAGGCTTCTGAATAATTTTCAGAAATATATACACCTTTTCCTGCAGCTAAACCGTCAGCCTTAATTACAATTGGATAATTACTATTTTTAAGAAAGGAAAGAGCTGGCTTAATACTAGAAAAAATTCCAAATTTAGCCGTAGGTATTTTGTATTTTTCACAAAGCTTTTTCGTGAATATTTTTGAACCTTCAAGCTGAGAAGCTATTCTATTTGGTCCAAAGACTTTAATATTAAATTTTTCTAAAAAATCAACGATTCCATCTACCAATGGTTTTTCTGGTCCAATAATTATAAAATCTATTTTATTTTTTATTATATAATCTTTTAATTTTTCAAAATTTTTTAAATCTATGTCTATATTTTTAGCGATTGAATTTGTACCAGCATTACCTGGAAAACAGTAAATTTCCTCTATATTATTTGACTTTTTTAATGAGCAACATAAGGCATGTTCACGTCCACCACTACCAATTATCCCAACTTTCATATAATGATATATAAACTAAAAATGTTTAAAAAATTAGCAAAAATCAAATATTTACCAAATAATTTTGAAGTTATTCAAGATGGAGATCACGTCATTTGCGCAATCTCCGGAAAAAAAATTTTATTAGAAAATTTAACTTATTGGAATGTAGAAACTCAAGAAGCATATTTTTCTTATATAGAAGCTGGAATAAAAAGAGAAAATGACTAAGCTACTTCCATCTATTATGAGACCAAATCCATTGATGAGGATTTCTAGCAATCATTTTTTCTAATGTTTGATTCAATTTTAAAGTTATATTTTCAATAGATTGATCATTTTCAAAATTTAATGGTTTCATAACTTCTAGCATGAATTTTTCATTAGGTTTTCGCTCAATATAAATTGGAATAATATTACAATTAAATTTTTTAACAAACTGGGCTGGTATAGTTGTTGTTAAGGCTTCTTTTTTAAAGAATAGAGATCTAATGCCCTGCGAAACTCTTTGATCAATCATCAAAGCTACTGATGTTCCAGATTTATAATGTTTTAAGATTTCTTTTGTGCCTGAAATTCCTTTTTTTATTTGTTTGTGACAAATATATTTTTTTCTAATATTTTCCATTATTGGATTTAAAAAATAATTATTAAGAGGTCTATAGATTGCAGCAAGGTTAACTCCAGACTTTTCTATGTGCATAGCCATTAACTCAAAATTATCAAAGTGGCCAGATATAAATATTACTGGTTCTTTGGTCTCTTTTACTTTATTCAAAATTTCTTGACCTTTTACTTCAATTAAATCTTCAGATTTGTTTTCTCTAAAATATTTCATGAATACATACTCAGCTAAAATTTTTCCGTAACTTTTCCACATATTTTTGATAATAACTTTTCTTGATATCTCATCTTTATTTGAAAATGCATTTAAAAGATTTTGTTCAATAATTTTTTTTGACCTGAAAAATGGACCAAACATTAAAAAAATTTTACTACCTAAAACTCTAGATAGTTTTAAGCCCATTATTTTAAAAATGATAAAAAATAAAATAATAAATATGAATTGTAAAAAATATTTAATTAGCTTCATATCAATTGTTCACTAAATTAAGTAACTCCTCTTCATTATCTATAATTGGTTCAATATTAATAAATTTTATTTTGTTTTTATATTTTTCAGGGATTTTCATATAGTCTTTTTCTGTAGTAATTATTTCTAAAGCTTTACTCTCAGCTTTTTTATAAATTCTCTCAAAATCACTCAATTTATATTCATAATGATCAGAAAATATTACTTCATCTTCAACATTAAATTTATTTTCTATTAAAGTATTTTTAAAATCCTTTGGATTACCTATTCCTGAGAATATTAAGTATTTTGATTTCAAGTTAAACTTATCAATATTCAATATTCTATAATAGGTACAGATAATTTTGATATTAGGATTTATCTTTAATATTTGAATTTTAATATTTTCTAAGTTTTTCGACTTACCATTTAAAATTACTGCATCATACTTTTTTAAACTAGAGATTTTTTCTCTTAACGGTCCAGCAGGAATAAGTTGTCCATTTCCAATCCAATTTTTTGTTTTGAAACAAACTAATTTAAGATCGTAATCAATTTTTGAATCCTGTAGACCATCATCAAATATAAGAAAATCATAATTTTCGCTTAAACCTTTCAAAACTGCATCTTTTCTAGTATTTGAAATAATTAATGATGTTTTTCTTTTTAATATAAGTTGTTCATCTTTCTGATCAGAATAATCTTTTTTTACTGTAGCTACTTTTTTATCCAATTTTTTTATGATTTCATAAATCTTAATTACAAGTGGAGTCTTTCCAGTGCCTCCTAGATAAATATTCCCTACACAAATAGTTTTTATTTTAGGGAATTTTTTTTTTCTTAAAAATTTGAACAAAAAATTTTTTACAACTATGAAAATAGTAAAAGGAATTAATAAATAGGTAATGAAATTAGGCTTTGATAAATCCCAAAATAAAGGTTTTTTAAGTTTCATATTTTTTTAATATTAAGTTTATCTCTTGCATATTCTTTTTTAAAATCTTATTGCCAATAACTTTAATTTTATTTTTAATATTTTTTTTTGATGATTTAGATTTAAATAACTTATCTAAAATATTTGAAGCTTGACTTAAGTTATAAATTTTTTTCGAAATTTTTTTCTTATTTAAAAATTTGTATATTTCATCAAAATTAAATACATTGGGTCCATGTAAAATATTACAGTTGTATCTTACAGCTTCCAAAGGATTTTGTCCTCCATGTTCAATAAGAGAGCCCCCTAAGAATACGTGTTTTATCACAGAGTAAAATGATTTTGTTTTACCAAATGAATTAACTAAGTAAATATCTGTATTTTTATTAATTTTAGTTTTTGGCTCATGCAAATGAACTTTTAAACCTAAATCGGATAACTGATCTTTGATTTGCTTCTTTCTATCTATGTGTCTTGGGATAATTACTGTCAAAAGGTCTTTATATTTTTTCTTCAATTTATTATGAATAAGTCCTACAAATTTTTCTTCAGTATTATGAGTGCTAGAAGCACACCATGAAGTTCTATTTTGAATGAGTTTTTTAGTTTGATTGTTAATTTCAATTTTTACATTCTCTGATTGAGAATATTTTAAATTACCAAAATACTTTATATTTTTTGCCCCTAGTTTTTTTAAATAATTAATTGACTCTTTATTTGAGCATAAACAAAGATTTAATTTATTAAAAATAAAATAAGAAAAATTTCCTAATTTTCTCCATCTTTTGAATGACTTTTTTGTAATCCTTGCGTTTACAAGAATAGATGGAATATTTTTTTTATTTAAATTTATTAACATATTTGGCCAAATTTCAGAATCAACAAAAATAGCAACAGATGGCTTCCAATGATTTACAAATTTTTTTACAATTAAATCATTATCAAGAGGAAAAAATTGATGTATGACTTTTTTAAGTCTAATTTTAGAAATTATTTTAGATGAACTTAATGTATTAGATGTGACTAAAATTTTTCTAATTTCTTTTGATTTTTCAAATTTCTCTAGCATAGGAACTATACTTTGAAATTCGCCTACACTGGCTCCATGAAACCAAACTAGTTTTCCTTTAGATTTATTTTTTTTGAAAAAACCAAATTTTTCTTTAAATCTAAAAAAATCTTCTTTACCCTTAAATAATCTTATTAAAACTATCAACGGAGATAAAATTAATATTAAATTAATTAGAGTCCTGTAAAAAAAAATCATTAAGATCTTTTTAACTGTTTTTCATAAAAATTTTTGTAAGTTGAACATGTATTAAGCAATTCGTCATGTTTTCCATGGTCTATTACTCTGCCTTTATCTATTACATATATCATATCAGAATTTAATATTGTTGAAAGTCTATGAGCAATAACAATTGTGGTCCTCCCTTTTGTAAGAAAATTTATTGCTTTTTGTATTTTACTCTCGGTATCAGAGTCCAAAGAAGATGTCGCCTCATCAAGTAATATAATAGGACTCTCTTTTAAAATCGCTCGGGCTATGGATAATCTTTGCTTTTCTCCACCTGAAAGCCGAATACCATTTTCACCAATTAAAGTTTCGTATTTGTTAGGTAATTTTTCAATGAATTCATTTGCAAAAGAGTATTTTGCCGCGAGTTTTACATCATCTATTGATGCCTCTTTATTTGCATATGAAATATTATTAAAGATTGTGTCATCAAATAAAGTTGTATCCTGGCTCACTAAAGAAATATTTTCTCTTAAAGAATAAATTGATGAGTCATATATTGATTGATCATCAATTTTTATATCACCCGAGTCTGCATCATAAAATCTTGGTATGAGATTCAATATTGTAGATTTTCCAGCACCACTATGACCAACTAATGCAGTCATTTTCTTACCAGGCATGTTGAGATCTATAGACTCTAAAATTCTTGATTCTTTTTTAGAGTAATTAAAGTTAATATTTTCAAAAATTATTTCTCCATTATCAACTTTTAATTTTTTTGAGTTATCCTTATCTTTAACTCCTGGAATGTAATCAATTATTGGAAGCACATTCTTGGCACCTGCCAAACCTTGTCTGATTGCAATATTTAGTGTTGCTAAAGACCTAACTGGTTGATAAGCCAACATCATTGCAGCTAAAAAAGAGAAAAAATTACTTACTTCTAATTCATTTCTAGAAATCAATATTGCAGAAATATAGATTAACAAAGCAATCATTACTCCAGTAAGAATTTCCATTATTGGAGAAGCTCTAACAAATACTACTGTTATTTTTTTTGATGTCTCTTTTGCTTTTTCAATTAATTCGGCAGCTCTTTTTTTTTCAAAATTCTCTTTTTGAAAAATTTTTGTTAGTTTATGATTTTTAAAAATTTCCATCAAATATGACTTAAGTGCCCCAGCATGTTCCATTTGTTGTTGAGTGACTTTACCTATCCTTTTTCCAAGAGATTTTGCTGCAAGAGATGCTATCGGTATCATTATTATTGCAAATAGCGATAATTTCCAATTTTGATAAAACATTACGCATAATAATCCAATTAAAGTGAGAGAGTCTTTAAATAAATTTAAAATCACTGTGCTAACAAGATTTGTAATCATTCCAACATCATTAGTTAAATTACTTATGAATTTTCCAGAATGTTTACTTTCAATTAATTTCGTATCTGCATTTAATAATGATTTAAATGCATCAATTTGTATATCTCTAGTGACATCGACTGAAACTCCAATCATTATAACTTTTGCGATGTATAAAGATGCACCTTTTACAACAAAAGCTAAGACAATTAAGCCAGGTATAACTAAAATTAAATTTTTTTTTTGTTCAATAAATAATTGTTTAATTGCAGGATCTAATAAATACGCTACCGAAGATGTACTACCAGCTAATAACATTGTAAAAAAAACTGAAAGAATAATTTTTTTTACATATTTTTTAGTATAATCATTGTATAGTCTTTTTAAAATTTGAATATCGCTCGTCATTTTATATTTTGCCAATTAATAAACTTATAAAAACTAATAAACCTAAAAAATTATTTGATTTAAATATTTTTAAACATCGAGCATTGTCTTCTATTTTAATTTGTTTAAGTTGAAAAAAAGTCATCTGCAATATAATTAATACGAATACTAAATAAAAAAAACTACCTAATTTCAATAATATTCCTGTGATTAAAAGATTTAATAAAAAAATAAAATAGCATAGTGTTATAAATTTAATTGGATTATTTTTAAATTTAATTGATGTTGACTTTAGTCCAATAATTTCATCATCTTTTATATCCTGATATCCATATATAGTGTCGTAACCTAATGTCCAAAATATGGCTCCTGAGTAAAATATAATAGGTATAATATCTATTTGTTCATTTATTGCAGTCCATCCTAAAATAAGCCCATAATTAAAAGTAATACCTAAAAAGAGTTGAGGCCAATATGTGTATCTTTTCATTAACGGATAAATGAAAGCCAAGGGCATAGATCCTAGCGCCAATAGGATTGTAAAGTAATTAAATTGCAATAAAACTATAAGAGCTATAAAGCAGAGTATTCCTGAATATAAAAATCCTCGAAAAACAGAAATTTTACCTGAAGCAATGGGTCTATCTTTTGTTCTTTGAACTTTATTATCAAAATTTCTATCTGCAATATCATTTATAATACAACCTGCAGATCTCATTAAAACTGCACCTAGAAAAAATAAAGACAGGTAAAGGAGAAATGATATTTTTTCTCCTGAGAAATCATAGGCTATTATCAAACCCCAAGAGCATGGCCAAAATAAAAGCATAAAGCCAATTGGTTTTTTTAACCTTATTAATTCAATAAAAAGATAAATTTGGTTCATAAAATTACTTGTAAATAACAAACACAAGATTGATAATCAAATTGATTCGATGAATATAGATTACACAGTTACAGCTTTGATGTTTCCTGCGATACCCTTAATAATGGGCGTTTATAGTAATAGGTTCCATTCTTTAAGTGCTTTAATTAGAGAGTTACATGATGAACATGTTTATGAAAAACATGTACCACCCGAATGGCAAAAACAGTTTATTAATTTAAGTGGAAGAATAACTTTATTGAGATGGTCAATAATGTTTGGGGCTTTTGGTTTTTTATTTAATATGTTGACTGTGCTTGGTCTCTATCTTAATGAAATATTGATAGCTAGAGTTATTTTTGGATCGTGTTGCTTATCAATGATGATATCAATACTTTTTTTTATAAGAGAGATTCATATTTCAACTAATGCTTTAAGACTTCATATGTCAGATATGGATTTTAAAGTAGATTAAGGAATAATTATAGCTGGTCCTAAAATTTTTCTCGACTCTAGATCTTCATGTGCTTTTACAATATCTGTTAAAGGATATTTTTTAAAAATATTTAATTTAATTTTTTTGTCTATAAACATCTCAAAAACTTTATTTGCTGCTTCATCAAGCTCTTCTCTAGTTGATGTATAGTGAGCAATGCTTGGTCTAGTTAAATATAATCCCTTAGGTGCTAAAGATTGGGTAACATTACATGGATCTAAAGGGCCCGATGCATTTCCAAATGAAACCATCATTCCTCTAACTTTCAAACATTCAATAGATCCCTCAAATGTCTTTTTACCTACACCATCGTAAACTACTGAAACACCGGCTCCATTCGTTATTTCTTTAACTTTCTCTGCAAAGTTTTCATTAGAATAATTAATTACATGATCGCAACCATTTGCTTTTGCTATAGCAATTTTTTTATCAGATCCAACAGTCCCAATTATTGTACAGCCTAAACTTTTAGCCCATTGACAGAATATTTGCCCAACTCCACCAGCTGCTGCATGAAATAAAATAGTTTCACCGGATTTTACAGGATATGTTTTATGTAAAAGATAAAAAACTGTAAAACCCTTTGTCATTAAAGTTACAACATTTTCTAATTCTATTTCTTTCGGAACTTTAACTAATTTTTTTGTTGGAAAAATTCTATGTGTTGCATATGAACCAATAGGCATTGATGCATAAGCGACTTTATCTCCAATTTTAAAATCTTCTACATCTGGACCAATTTTTTCAATTATGCCAGCTCCTTCAATTCCAATATTAGAGGGTAGCTCAACGGGATAAAGACCCGATCTATGATAAGTATCTATATAATTAAGACCAATCGCTTCATTCTTAATCAGAACCTCACCAGAGTTTGGATCACTTAATTTTATGTCTTTAAGCTCCAAAACTTCTGGACCACCATTTTTCGAAATTGTTATTGCTTTCATTTTACAAAGTTTCCATTGTGATAATCTTGAACTGCTTGCAAGATTTCTGCTTTAGTATTCATTACAAAAGGGCCACCTCTTGCGATTTCCTCATTAATTGGTTTACCAGATATTACCAAAAATTTTGATTTTGATTTTGCTTTTACTTTTAATTCGTCACCTTTTGTGAGTAGTATTAAAGTGCTATCTTTAACATTATCATGTTTTTTAATTCCAATTTTTATTTCTCCGCTTATTAAGTAAATAAATGAATTGTGAGTAATCGGTAATTTAAAATTAAATTCATTATCTTTATTTAGTTCAACATCAAAATAAACTGGTTCAATATTATGTCCTTTGATAGGACCCTCAGCTTTTTCAAATTTACCAGCGATAACTTTTACTTGTTTTTTATCATCTTTGTGAACAGCCATTTTGTCAGCATCAATATAAATGTATTCTGGTTTACTCATTTTTAATTTTGCTGGCATATTTATCCATAATTGAAATCCGTGAAGTTTACCTTCTTTCATCGCAGGCATTTCGGAGTGAATTATTCCACTTCCTGTTTTCATCCATTGAACATCACCTGCAGTCATTCTTCCTT
>CACJED010000026.1 GCA_902592285.1 uncultured Pelagibacteraceae bacterium
CTACAGGAACACCACAAGTAATTGATCAAATTAAGTTACAATTAAAAAAACTCGTTCCAGTTCATAAAGTAGCAAATTTTAAAAGAGAAGATAAAAATGTGATTTTCAAAGAAATGGCGTTATTGAAGGTTGTGGCCCCGAAAAATAAAATAGATAAATGCTTAAAGGCTTGTAATAAATTTAACCCAGTAATAATTGATAAAACAAAAAAATCTATTGTAATACAAATTACAGCTCTAAGAAGAGAGATAGATAAGATGAATTCAAAATTAAAACCCCTAGGTCTAATTAGTACCTCTAGAACAGGGGCAATTGCTATGACAAGAGGTGCGGATATTTTTAATTAAATAAAATATAGGAGAATAAGATGAAAATGTTTTATGAAAAGGATGCAGATGTAAATCTAATTAAAGAAAAAAAGGTAGCAATATTTGGATACGGTAGCCAAGGACATGCTCATGCTTTAAATTTAAAAGATAGTGGTGTTAAAGAGGTAGTCGTTGCTTTAAGAGATGGTTCTGCGAGCAAAATGAAAGCTGAGTCTAAAGGGTTAAAAGTTATGAATTTATCAGATGCTGCAGAGTGGGCCGACGTATGTATGATACTTACACCAGATGAACTTCAAGCAACAATTTATAAAAATCATATTGAACAAAGAATTAAAAAAGGAACAAGTTTAGCTTTTGCTCATGGATTGAACATTCACTATGATTTAATCAAAGCTAGAAAAGATTTAGATGTTTTTATGGTTGCTCCAAAAGGACCAGGACATCTTGTTAGAAGTGAATTTGAAAAAGGAGGTGGCGTTCCTTGTTTAATGGCTGTACATCAAGATGGCACAGGCAAAGCAAGAGATTTAGCTTTATCCTATGCTTCAGCTATTGGAGGGGGTAGATCAGGTATTATTGAAACTACATTTAAAGATGAATGTGAAACAGATTTATTCGGAGAACAAACAGTTCTTTGCGGAGGTTTAGTAGAACTTATTAAAAATGGATATGAAACATTAGTTGAAGCAGGCTATGAGCCAGAGATGGCATATTTTGAATGTCTCCATGAAGTAAAATTAATTGTGGATTTGATTTATGAGGGCGGAATTGCAAACATGAACTACTCAATTTCTAATACAGCAGAATATGGTGAATATGTTTCAGGTCCAAAAATAATTAATAAGGAAGAAACAAAGAAAAGAATGAAAGAAGTTTTATCAGATATTCAATCTGGAAAATTTACCAAAAATTGGATGGACGAATGTAAAAATGGACAAAAAAATTTTCTAAAAACTAGAGAAGATTTGGCTAATCATTCAATTGAAAAAGTAGGATCTAAATTAAGAGAAATGATGCCATGGATCGGAAAGAATAAATTAATAGATAGTGATAAAAAATGAAATTAATTTAGCAAACTTGTTAATATTATTTTCATGAAAAAAAAAATAACAATTTCATTTATTGGAAATAGTAAAAAGTTTGTTAAAGTTTTTAAGTCGATTTATCCAAACGCAAAATTAAACTTTTATTCATGGAGATTACTAGGCAACATCCTGTCTAAAATAGAAACTAAACTTAAAAGTGATGTAGTAGTTATTTGTGGATATGATTACTCTAGTCAATGGTATCCTTATAAAAAGTATTACAATTATAATGTTATTTATCCTTTTAAATTTGTGAAAATGATATCAAAAAAAAATACAATAATTTTTTACATGGATACAATTAATAAAATTACTAAAAATAAAAGATTAAATAAAAAAAACACTTTGTCTAGATATGAATTTGCTAAAAAGGAATTGAGAAAAACTCTCTTGAAAAATTTCAATTTTGTAAAAATTTTAACTTTACCTGTGTTAATTAACAATAAAAATAAAGCAGATGTGCATGGAGGTATTATAACAAAAATAATATACAATTTTTTAATTATTATAAATTATATAAAAATAATTGATCATAAAAATTTAAAAAAACTCATCTTAGATAAGATCTCTTCAAATAGAAAAGAGGAAATTATCAATCTTAATCCAGTATTATTGAATATTCCCCGATCACTTTTTTTTGATAGAGTTTTGAGGTTTTTAAATGATTAAAAAGCTTATAGTAGGGTCTGGTTTTTCAGGATCAATTACAAATTTGTTATTGGATAAACAGGTCAAAATTTTCGGTATAAATGATTTAAATAACTTAAATTTAAATAATTTTATTAAAAGAAAAAATTTAAATTGTAATAAATTTTTTTGTAAGAAATCTTTGTCTTTTGGTTCTACAAAATTTCAATTAAAAAGATCTATTTTACATGATAGACCTATATTTGGTGGAAATTCAAATGTTTGGGGTGGTCACATAAATATTAAAAAATTGTCTAAAAGATTTTTAGATTTATTTATAAAAAAGAAAATATCTATTAAAAAACTTTCTTATTCAATTACAGGCACAACTTCATCAAACAATCATATAGCTCAGTTGCAAAATACATCAGGTAAAATTTTAAGATCAAATGATATATTACAAAATATTAAAAACGCTATAATTTTAGATTTTTCAACTTTAAAAAAAAAAATTTTCATTAATGTATTATTTTTAGATAACTTAAAAAAAAAAAAAATTGAAGTTAAAAAACTTTTCCTTTGTATAGGTACAATACAATTAATTGATTTATTATTTCGATCAAAGTTCTTGAAAGAAGACGACGAAATAGAATTTACAGAATTTGACCATGAATTTGTTTTAAAATTAAAAAATTCTAAATATACTAAAAATGCTACAACAATAAGATATTCTTTTAGTAGAGCCATTGGTCATTTTTTAGGCATTCAATCGTATGCAAAATTTTTGAAATTATTTAATTTTATCCCAATTTGTGTAGATCAAATATTTTATAATACTAAATCAAAAAGAGTATTAATTTTAAAAGGAAATACTTTTATTGAAAAAAAAAATAATAATTTAAGAAAATTTGGTAATTCGATTCATTACTGTAATATGAAGATAAACGGAGTTTCAATTAATAAATTTTTATCAAAAATAAATAAAAATTTAATTGGTTTTGGTATGCCGTTTGTTAATCAGAAAACTCCAGGTCCAATTTCAAATGATATTTTGTTAGATATAGAAAAAAAAATAATATAAAATTGAACTTACTTTCTTTCAAAAAAACTATATTTTAAAATACAATAAATTGCTCTAAAAGCATCTTTAATTCCAATTTTTTTTCCTTCAAGATAAGTTCTGCCATTGTAGCTTATACCAACTTCATAAATTTTGGGTTTAGGTTTTAGATTAGAAAATTTATGAGTTAACTCTATTTCTATACCAAATCTTTTTTCATTAAATTTTATTTCACTAATTAATTTTTTCCTAAAAACTTTATATCCTGTTTCAACATCTGAGAGATTTAGGTCAGAAAAAATATTAGAAATTAAAGTAATAATTCTGTTTGCAATTGTATGCCAAAATAATAATACAGCACTTATATCTGAAGATCGAAACCTTGAACCATAAACAATATCGGCATCAAATTTTTCAAATGGGGATAGTAATTTTGGATAATCTTCTGGACTATATTCTAAATCTGCATCCTGTATTATAATGATTTCTCCAGTGCATTTTGAAAATCCCAAATTTAAAGCATGTCCTTTACCTGAATTTTTTTCAATATTTATTAATTGGTCGTAAAGATTTTTATGTTCAGTTAATTTATCTTTCGTGTCATCTGTTGATCCGTCATTAACTATTATTATTTCTAAATCATGAATGATATTTTTTTTTATTGAATGAATTTTATTTAATATTTGTATGATTGTTTTATTTTCATTGAATACTGGGATAACTATAGAAACCTTCATTTAATTACTATAGGGCAAGAAATCATGATTATATAACAAAAATTTAACTAAATATTTTGCAATCTCTATCATAGATTGTATTATGAGTTTTCAAAAAATTTAATTATGAGTAAGAAGGATAAAGTTTTTATATTTGATACTACTATGCGAGATGGTGAACAATCTCCAGGGGCCTCAATGAGTCTTGAGGAAAAAGTTCAAATAGCAAGAATTTTTGATGAATTAGGTATTGATATAATTGAAGCTGGTTTTCCAATTGCATCTCCAGGTGATTTTGAGGCTGTTACAGCAATAAGTAAAATTTTAAAAAATTCAATTCCTGCAGGACTATCAAGAGCTAGTAAGAAAGATATTGATGCTTGTCATGAAGCATTAAAAGCTGCTCCGAGATTTAGAATTCACACTTTTATTTCAACAAGTCCGCTACATATGAAACATAAATTAAATAAATCTCCAGAACAGGTTCTGGATGCGATTACTGAAAGCGTAACATATGCCAGAAATTACACAGATGATGTAGAATGGTCATGTGAAGATGGAACAAGAACAGAAATGGATTATATGTGTAAATCTGTTGAGGTTGCAATTAATTGTGGAGCTAAAACAATAAATATTCCTGATACAGTTGGTTATACAACACCCCATGAGTTTACAAAAATTATATCTACATTAAAAAATAAAGTGCCAAACATTGATAAAGCTATATTGTCAGTTCATTGTCATAACGATTTGGGTTTAGCAGTTGCTAACTCTTTAGCGGGGGTTCAGGCTGGAGCAAGACAAGTTGAATGTACAATAAATGGTATTGGTGAAAGAGCAGGTAATGCTGCATTAGAAGAAATTGTAATGGCAATTAGAACTAGAAATGATTTGATGCCTTATTCCACAGGAATTAAAACAGAGTTATTAAGCAAGGCCTCAAAAATTGTTTCTAATGCAACATTTCCTGTTCAGTTTAACAAAGCAATAGTTGGGAAAAATGCATTTGCTCATGAAGCTGGTATTCATCAAGATGGAATGCTTAAAAATAGAGAAACTTATGAAATTATGACTCCAGAGAGTGTAGGAGTTAAAAAAACTTCTTTGGTAATGGGAAAACATTCTGGAAGACATGCATTTAAAGAAAAATTATCAGACTTAGGTTATGTTGGTATTACAGATGATGTAATTCAAACAGCTTTTGGAAAATTTAAGATTTTAGCTGATAAGAAAAAACATGTATATGATGATGATATTGCAGCTCTTGTTGATGATAGTATGGTATTAGAAAAAAATGTAATCAATTTAAAATCTTTAAAAGTATTTGCAGGAACAGGAGAACCACAAAGGGCTGAAATGACACTTGATGTTTATGGAGAAGTAAAAGAAACCTCGGAAACTGGTGACGGTCCTGTAGATGCAATTTTTAAATGTATAAAAATTTTATATCCTCATGATGTAAAACTTTTATTATATCAAGTTCATGCCGTAACAGAGGGAACAGATGCACAAGCAACTGTAAGTGTTCGAATTGAGGAAAATGGCAAAACTACAGTTGGTCAAGCTGCAGATACTGATACATTAGTAGCATCTGCCAATGCATATCTAAGTGCACTAAATAAAATGATTTTAAAAAGAGATAAAACTGCTCCAATGGATCAGGATACACAAAAAGTGAGAGGAATATAAAATGGGACTATTTAGTAGAGTTAAGAAAATTTGGAGCCAAGATATGGCAATTGACCTAGGAACTGCTAATACATTAGTAGTTGTTAAGGGACAAGGAGTTGTTTTAAATGAACCATCTGTTGTAGCAATCGTTGATCAAGCAGGAAAAAAGCAGGTTTTAGCAGTTGGAGATGAAGCTAAAACAATGCTTGGAAGAACTCCTGGGAACATAAGCGCAATAAGACCATTGAGAGATGGTGTGATTGCAGATTTTATCGTTACAGAGGAGATGATTAAACATTTTATAAAAAAAGTTCATAAAGGCAGTACTTTTGCAAATCCAAGAATTTTAATCTGTGTACCTACTGGCTCAACTCCAGTGGAACGAAAAGCTATTCAAGATAGCGCATTAGCGGCAGGAGCTAGAAGAGTACAACTAATTGAAGAGCCAATAGCAGCAGCAATAGGAGCAGGCTTGCCGATTTCAGAAGCAACTGGTTCTATGGTTGTTGATATAGGAGGAGGTACAAGTGAAATTGCAGTTATGTCTCTAGGAGGTTTAGTTTATTCTAAATCATTAAGGGTGGCTGGTGATGCTATGGATGGTGCCTTAGTAAATTATATGAGAAAAGAATATAATTTAATGATAGGTGATAGCACTGCAGAAAAGATTAAAAAAGAAATTGGTACTGCTATACCAACTAATGACAACACTTATCCTGTTAAAGGTAGAGATTTAAGATCTGGAACTCCAAAAGAAGTAAATATTACAGAGGAAGATACAGCTGAAGCATTGAACGATATTTTAAGAGAAATGGTTAACGGTATTAAAGATGCTTTAGAAGCAACACCTCCTGAATTATCTGCAGACTTAGTTGATATGGGACTTACACTAACTGGCGGTGGTGCCTTATTAAAAAATATTGACAAAAGATTCTCTAAAGAAACTGGGTTACCAGTTCATATAGCAGAGGATCCACTATCATGTGTTGCCATTGGTACTGGAAAAGCTTTAGATCAAGAACAAACATTTTCTACTATGCTTACTGAGTATTAAAAGTAATGGCCTCAAGTAGAGATGATTTTGTAATTGCAATTAGATCTGCTTTTTTAAAAAAAACTACCAAGCAGAAATTTTCATTATTAACTCTAATTTTTTTATCTATTTTTATAATTTTTTTATCTAATTTTAATTTTAAAATAATAAAAGACATTAAGTCGATTATAAATGAGATTGTATTTCGAACATCATTTATTGTATCTATTCCTGAAAATTTACTAATAAACTCTTATTATAGTGTTATAGAATACTCTAGTTTTTATAAATCATATCAATCCAATAAAGAAGAACTAGAAAATTTAAAGTCTAAAGAGATATCCAATGAAATTATAATAAGTGAAAATAACGAATTAAAAAAATTAATAGATGATTATAAATTTTCATCAAACAAAATTTTGGCAAAAGTGATAGTTGATCATGATAGTCTTTTTTTAAAAACAATAATAATTAATAAAGGCAGTTCTGATAATATAAAAATAGGCACAAATATCTATGATAAAAGTTATTTAGTAGGCAGAGTTATTGATGTAAATTATAAATCTTCGAGGGTATTATTATTATCTGATTTAAATTCTAATGTTCCAGTTTCGATTACACCAGGAAATGTCCAAGCAATAATAGTCGGTGATGGTAAGGACTCTGGAGAAATAAGATATATAAAAGACAATTTAATTGAGGATATTCAAGATCAAAGCATAGCTTATACATCAGGAACAGGTTCTCTTTATAAAAGTGGCATTCCTATCGGATTAGTAGATAACAGCAACAATAATTTTGTGATTAATTTTTTTAGTGATTTTGGACAACTCAAATATGTTTTTGCAGAAATTGAACAAAAGGAAAAATCTATAGCTAAATCTAGCGAAAACACCACTGCCCCATCAGGGAGCAATACTGAGAAAATTAAATTAGATATATTAAATGAGGAGTTAAAGATTTTAAGTGAGACTAACAGTAAATTCCTTGAGGAAAACCAATCCTTAAAAACTAAAATTAATCAATCAGATGAAAAAATTATTAATTTAGAAAAAAAAATTGAAACTCAAAGTAAAGAAATTGAAAAAAATATTATTGATCAAAATGAATTAGATTTTTTAAGGTTAAACCTAATATATAGTTCAAAATGCCAAAAGTCAGGTTTTAAAAAAGGATTTAAAGTTGGAACTCCTGAATACAGAGAATGTATATTAAGAAAAGGAAGAAAAATAAGTGATTAAATTACAAAAAAATTCTTTCTTTTATAAATTATATACATGGCTACCAATTATTGTATTATTCGTGTCTGTTTTAAATGAGTTTGATCTAAACTATTTGAATATAGATTATTTCTCATTTAACTTTCCCTTTATATTAATTTTTTATTTTGCTCTTAAAGAATACAATAAATTTGATTATCTTTTAGTTTTTATTGCTGGTTTATTTAATGATACAGTTGTAGGTTTACCTTTGGGAATAAGCTCATTTTCTTACATTGTAGTTTGTACATTTGCATCTTACTTAAGAAATATAACTATAAGGCCACATTTAATTAAAGACTGGTTTTATTTTTTATTTGTAATTAGTTTGATTAATTCAATTAACTATATAATCTTATTTTTATTTTTTTCTTATGATCTAGATATTATGTATTACGTGATTAATAACCTTTTTACTTTTTTATTTTATATTCCTATAGCAACACTTTTAAACTATTATTTGAAAGCTATTAATGATTGATCAAAGTGATAATGTAATTAAGCTTAATTCGATTAACCGAAGAATGTTTATTTTAGCTGCAGCTAAAGTGATTATTTTAGGAGGGATTGTAAGTAGGTTGTTTTTTTTACAAATTAAGGAAAATAAAAAATACTTAACTCTTTCTGATAAAAATAGAATTAGAGAATGGAAACTTCCTCCTGTAAGAGGTGATTTTAAGGATTTTTTTGGAAATACAATCGCAGGCAATTTTGAGGCTTATCAACTTCATTTGATTCCTGAACAAGTAGACGATTTTAGATATACTATAACTAGAATTAAAAATATATTAGAATTAAGCGATAAACAATTTCAAAAAATATTAAAAAAAAAGAAAGAAATTAAACCTTGGGAAACACTAATCGTTGCAGATAATTTAAGTTGGAAAAATTTTTCTAGAATTAATAATAATTTGTATGATTTAAATGGAGTAAAACCAATTATATCTATTTCAAGAAGTTATCCTTTTAAAGAAAATTATACACATATATTAGGTTATGTTAGCCAGGCGAATGAAAAAGATATTGTTTCAAGTGAAATTATAAAAGAAACATTTGTTCAAGGGTTAAAAGTTGGAAAAACAGGTTTAGAAAAATCTTTTGAAGAAAAGTTGATTGGAAGTAATTCGATTGAAAGATATGAAGTTAATGCTTATGGAAGAAGAATAAGTCAATTGGCATTTCAAGAAGGAAATAAAGGAGAAACAATCAAGTTAACTGTAGATACTGAAGTTCAAAAACTTGCTAATGAATTATTAAGGGATAAAGCAGGCTCTATTTGTGTAATGGATATTTTTACTGGTCATATAATTGCAATGCACTCTTCTCCTTCATTTGATCCTAATTCATTTGTATTTGGAATAAGCCAGGATGAATGGCAATTAATCAGAAACAACCCAATGAAACCTTTAATTAACAAATCAATAGCTGGAAATTATTCCCCAGGATCAACTATAAAACCTATTGTAGCATTGTCAGCACTTGAAAATGATATTGTCAGTCCAAAATTTACAATTAATTGTAAAGGACATAAACATCCACTTGAATTATATGGGCAATCATATCATTGTTGGAAAAAAGAAGGTCATGGTTATGTTAGTTTGAGGGAAGCAATGAAGCAATCTTGTGATACATATTTTTATGAAGTTGCAAGAAGACTAGGAGTTGACAAATTAAGTGAGACAGCAAAAAAATTTGGTTTAGGAGAAAAGGTATTTGAAGATTTATTTTTAAATGAAAAAAAAGGTTTAGTGCCTAATACAATTTGGAAAAAAAATGCTTTAGGAAAAAATTGGCTGTTGGGAGAAACTGTTATAACAGGAATAGGTCAAGGATATATACAAACTACTCCAATTCAGCTTTGTTTGATGACTGCACAAATT
>CACJED010000027.1 GCA_902592285.1 uncultured Pelagibacteraceae bacterium
TTAAAAAATAAAAATTTTTTAGATAACTTCATTGTAAATATAAAATCGGTTGCAAAAATTGCTGAACTTAATAATGTAAACCTTTCCCTAGAAACTGACTTAGAGCCTATACCTTTTGCAAATTTAATTGATACTGTTGGATCAGATAATGTGACAGTTAATTATGATATTGGAAATAGCGCAGCACTTGGATATGATCCAGTTGAAGAAATTAATGCTTACGGAGAAAAAATTACTGATTTGCATATAAAGGATCGATTGTTAGACAAGGGTCCAGTTTTATTAGGTAGCGGAGATGCAAATATTCCTAAAGTTTTTGATCTCCTCTCAAAATATGACTATCAAGGAATCATTATTTTTCAGGCTTTTAGAGATGATGAAGGTATAGAAATATTTAAAAAACAATTAAAATGGTTTCATGAAAATGTAAAATTATGAAAAAACATACTTATGACTAAAAATTTTAGACATATTGCAGTTATTCCGGCTAGAGAAGGTAGCATAGGATTTCCTAAGAAAAATCAAGTTTTTTTTGATAATACAGCTAATTTTTTAGATCAAGTTTCTTGGATTGATGAGATCTTAGTTAATAGCAATGATACTATTGTTTTAGATAAAGCCAGGTCAAGAAATTACACAATTTATGATAGACCAGAAAGTTTATCAGGACCAGAAATTTCAATAAAGACAGTTTTTACTGACTTAATTAATTCGAAAAATTTAAAAAACAATGAAATTATTTGGTTATTTTACTTACCAATTCTTTTTAAAAATATCCAAGATTTTGAAAAAGCCAAAACTATAATAGAAGAGGCTAAAATTAAAAGTTTATGTACTTTTATTCCAGTAAAATCACATCCATTTAATGCTTGGAAATACGATGAGGAAAATAAAAAAATATATCAGTATATAAAAAATGATTTTTATAGACGTCAAGACTTACCACCTGCTTGGATCCATTATCATTATGTTTGCTGCTTTAAAGTTAGTGAGATAGATAAACTTAACAACGAATTACTAAATATGGAAACATATCCTGTTTTTCTTTCAAAGGAATATGCTAAAAATTTAATTGAGATAGATACGCCAGAAGATCTTGAAAAATGGAAACAAGCAAATAATAAGATATAAAGTTTATGAAAAAAAAAAAATTAAAAATAAAATTATCAAATAAAATTTATTCTAAAGCAAAAAAAATTATTCCTTCAGGCAGCCAAACATTCAGTAAGGGAGTAACGCAATTTGTTGAAGGCTTTGCTCCAAAATATTTAAATCGTGGAAAAGGTGCCTATTCTTGGGATGTTGATAACAATAAATATCTTGATTATGTAATGGGCTGCCAACCACTTATCTTAGGCTATGCAGATCCAGATGTAAATAAAGCAGTTATCAATCAGTTAAGATTAGGCTCAACATTTTCCTTAATGAATAAATTGGAAGTTGATGTCACTGAATTATTAATTAAAACAATTCCTTGTGCTGAGTCTGCACGTTTCGGTAAAAATGGCGCAGACGTAACCACTATCGCAGTGAGAATTGCACGAGCTGTTACAGGTCGTAATCATATTGCCTATTGTGGTTATCATGGGTGGCACGATTGGTATATAGCAAACACAGATTTGGATAGTGGTATACCTGATTTTAATAAAAAGCTAGCTCATAGTTTTAATTACAATGATTTAGACAGTTTAGAAAAAATATTTAAAAAGAATCCTGGGAAGATTGCCTGTGTAATTATGGAGCCACTCACTATCCTTGAACCAGCTTGTTATGGATTAAAGAATTGTAAAAATAAAAGTTGTAGGAAATTTTGTAAAAGAAATTTTCTTTCAGAGGTAAAAAAAATGGCACATCATTATGGTGCACTTCTTATTTTTGATGAGATAATTACAGGTTTTAGGTTCTCACTTGGAGGAGCTCAAGAACTTACAGGTGTAACTCCTGATTTGGCAACCTTTGCAAAAGCTATATCAAATGCGATACCTCTGTCTGCAGTTGTGGGTAAGAAAGAATATATGTTGTCACTCGAAAAAACATTTTTTTCATTTACGTACGGAGGAGATTGCATTGGTTTAGCAGCTGCTAAAGCATGTATTCCTAAACTTAAACGTAAAAAAGTCCCAAGACATCTTGATACAGTTGGTAGATTATTACAAGATGGATTTAATGAATTAGCTAAAAATTATAAATTAGAGGAATATGTTGAATGTATTGGTTATCCTTGCAGAACAATTATTTCTTTTAATGGCAGAGGAAAATATAATGACTTGGAGATTAAATCTTATTTCCAACAAGAATTATTTAGAAGAGGTATTCTTTGGGCTGCTTATCATTCATTATCATGGTCGCATAAAGAAAAAGATATAAACAAAACTCTCGAAGTATTTGATGAAATAATGGGATTATTTAAAAAGATAATTTTAAAAAAATTAAAATTACGAAATTTGATTGAAGGTATACCAGTTCGACCTGTTTTTCGTCAAGTTGCAGACTTTAATTATTATACTAGAAAAAATAATAAACTATAAATTTTATTATGAACACATTTTTAACAAAAATAGATATAAATAATTCAATAAAATAATAATTTCAAAATTTATATTTAATTTAGAAATTTTATGCGAAGAAAGATTTAAAAATTGTACAATAAATTTAACCTAGAAAACAAAGTAATTATTATTACCGGTGCACTCGGTTTATTAGGTAAAAAACATGTTGAAGCGATCGCTGAAAACGGTGGTATTCCAATAATACTTGATATTGAAGAAAAAAAAATTTTATCCTTAACTAAAAACATCCAGCTAAAATATAATGTTCAAGCAATGGGATTAAAAGTTGACATCACTAAGGAAAAAGAAGTTGTCAATGGTTGTAAAAAGATTATTAAAAAATTTGGAAAAATTTATGGGCTAGTCAATAATGCAGCCAATAATCCAAAAATTGAAAACCAGAAAGATAAAAGTTTTTCTCGTTTAGAAAACTTTCCTTTAAATTTATGGGAAAAAGATATTTCTGTTGGTTTAACAGGAGCCTGGTTATGCTCTAAACACTTTGGATCTGTAATAGCAAAAAATAAAAATGGTGGTTCAATAGTCAACATATCTTCTGACTTAGGCTTAATTGGACCTGATCAAAGTATATACTCAAAAAAGGGAAGTACTAAAAACAAAAACCCAGTAAAGCCAGTTACATACTCAGTTGTAAAATCTGGAATAATTGGACTTACCAGATACCTTGCTACTTATTGGGCAGATAAAAATGTTCGATGTAACGCTATATGTCCTGGTGGAGTTGAGAATAATCAATCTAAAGAATTTTTAAATTTAGTAAAAAAAAAAATCCCAATGGGAAGACTTGCAAAATCGGATGAATATCAAGGTACACTTTTATGGATGTTAAGTGACGCCTCTAGCTATTTAAATGGAGCAATAGTACCTGTAGATGGAGGCCGAACTGCTTGGTAAAATTATAGTTTTTTGAATAATTTTTCTTAATTGTATGAGTAAAAAAAAAAATATAGATATAATTTTCTTAATTCAACGAGAAAAAAAATTAGGCTATAAAGATATAGATCACTTATTACCTTTTTTATATTTTTTAAACAAAAGTAAAAAAATAAAATATAATGCTAAGGGTTTTATTTTTGACAGTAAAGATAATTATATTAAAGATCTTGACCCTAGAGTTGAATTACTCTCTAGTATGAAAAATGTTAAGATAGTATATTTAGATAAAAAAAATTATATTGATACATTAAAAAGTTTTTTATTGTCAATCAGTAATTCAAAATTAGTTAAAATTTTTAATTCAGCTTTAGATAAATTTAAAAATAAATTTTTAAAAACTCATCTATCAAAAATTAATTGGAGAAATGAATTGGGGGAAAAATTTTTAAACTCTAAAACTCCCCTAATTTTTACAGTAATACATAACGATAAAATTTTAAATATCATCTCTAAAATAAAAAAAAACAATAAAAAAGCGAGATGGATTGTGTTACCTCATGGTACCACTATATGTGATAATAAGATGGTTCATGACTCCCACTTAGATAAAAATGAAAAGGATTATATAGATAGTCTATATAGTAAAATTGATTTTATTTTTAACACAAGTAAGCGTGATTTTAGTGATGCAATAGTAAAAGGTCTAAAAAAAACTAACGGAAAAGTAATTGGATCCCCGAGATTTTGCAGAGAGTGGTTAAAATTTAAATCAGATTTGCAATTAGATGGAAAAAAAATTGTTGTTAATAACAAAAAAAGAATAAGAATTCTATTTTTACTCCCTAAAAAGCACATTAATATTTTTACAGAGGAGTTAATCAGAACAATTGATTTTCTCTCAAGTTATACAGAATTTGAAATAAAAATGGTTAATTATTATTATTATCCACGTTTACCTGATTATGTTTATAAAAGAAGTAACATTAATCAATATTTGATCTCAGAACAGTTTTCGACATCTCAATTAATTAATTGGTCTCAAATAGTATTTCATGTAGGAACCGGTGTAGTATTTGAATCTTTTATGAAAGAAAAAATAACTGTTTTTCCTAAATATCTTACCTGCAATACTTTAATTAGTAATAAATATAATGCCGGTTTAAACTTGACTAATAGAGATGATTTGAGAAATTTCTGCAATCTTGCCTCAAAATCAATTGAAAATTTAAAAAAAGATTACAGCAAGAAATTTTCAAGATCAAATAAAAGGTTCTTGAGTGACTTTGTTTATGGAAATACAAAATCTGTGCCAGATAATATCACAAAAGCAGTTTTATCTAGTATTAAAAATTTAGAAAAATAGAGTGAATATTTATTTACACCTTGAAGTTTTAAATAGAGAACTTGATAGTAAACTTCTTTTGGCAGTAATAGCTGCATCGAGAGGTCATGAGGTGATTGTCTCAGATCAAGAGTCTATAATAAAAGGATTAACAAGAAAATTTCTTTCACCAGGTATATTTCATACAAAATCACTTACACCTGGAAAATTAAAAATTCTTAAACACCAACAAATTATTAATACAGGATGTAAAATAACAAGTATAGACGAAGAGGGTGGATTAATAGATTATGGATACGATAAGTTTGCAAAACTTAGATACAGTAACAAAACTTTAAAACAAGCTTCAGCAGTTTTTTCCTGGGGACCCGAAGATTACAAAACATTAAAAAAAATTTATCCATCACAATCAAAAAAAATTTACAAGACGGGTTCACCTCGAGTAGATTTATGGCAACCATTTTTTTTTGATTATTGGGAAAATAAAAATCAAAAGGATTTAAAAAGACCATTTTTATTAGTGTCATCAAATTTTGGAGGGGTTTTAAATATGAAATCTCTGAATAAAAGAATTAACGCTCTTAGAATAGGTGGATATTTTGATAGAGATCCAAAAATGTTTAAAAGAGTGATGGATGATGAAGCTGAAAAGTCAAAAATGATTGGATTATTTGTAGAGGCATTAAAATATATTGCTGATAAAAATAAAAATTACAATGTTATACTGAGACCACACCCAGTAGAAAATATTGATTTATGGAAGACTTTATTAAATGGAATAAAAAATATTAAAGTTGTCAGGGATGATTCAATTTCTTTGTGGGTAAAAAATTCTTTTGCAGTAATGCACAACGGATGTACTACTGCCCTTGAAGCTACAATAAGTCAAAAACCTGTAATTTCTTATACACCTTTTAAGGCAAAGTTTACTAGAGAACTAGCTAACGATCTAGGATTTAAAGTGACCACAATCAAAAAATTATCCTATAAGATAGACAAAATTTTTCAAAATTCGAAAAAAAAAAAATTAAAGAAAACCATCAAAACACTTCCTCCAACTTTACTTAAAAAAATATATATAGATGAAAAAGAATATGCTGCTTTGAAAATGATAAAAATATGGGAAACTTTAAATAACAATAAGAAACTTTCTAAATCAAATAATTGGTTTGTTTTTATGTGTAGTTTAAAAATTATGAAATTTAATGGAATTTTGGGTAGATTTTTCAAAAAAATTTTTTATAAAAATTTTCACCTAAAACAAAATCATAAGTTTTCATACCTAAACGAGAGAAAGATTATGAAAAAAATTGCTAGGCTACAAAAAATACTAGGCATTAAACAAAAGTTGAGCTACAAAATTCTTTCTGACAAAACTCTTTTAATTAAACAGAAGTGATTATTTGAAAGCAAATATTTATTATATAACTTATTCATCTATTCCATCTGAACTACCAAGTTCTCTTCAAATAATCAAAACTTGTGAAGGTTTATCAAAAAATAAAAATTTAGTAACATTGATAAAACCTGGAACAGGTATCAAAAAGATTTCAATAAGGAAATTTTATGACCTCAAAGAAAATATAAATATTAAAGAATTTAAAAGTATTAAAAATTTTCCAAGTGGTATTAAATTTTATTTATACAGTTTTTATTGTCTTTTTTACATTTTGAGAAAAAAAGATCCAATAGTAATCACCAGAAATTATTTTGTAAGTTATCTTTTACTGATTTTTCATATAAAGGTAATTTTAGAGGTTCATCACGATATCAATATCGAGGGAAGAGTAAATAAATTTATCATAAAGTATTTGAATTTTTTTAAAAAAAAAAAATTAATTAAGATTGTAGCTATTTCAAATTCAGTTAAAAATCTTTTTGTAAAAAAATATTTAGTTAACCCAAAAAAAATAATTGTTTTGCCTAGTGGTAGCTCGATTAAAGTTACTAAGCGACCAAGATTTAGTTTTAATAAAAGACTTAAAATAGGTTATTTTGGTTCAATTTCTTATTCAAAAGGAATCAATACTTTAATTAAACTCTCAAAAATTGATCAGGAAAATGATTATTATATATTTGGAGGCAAAAAAGAAGAATTACAAAAATTTAAAAATAGAGTCTCAAATAAAAATTTGTTTTTTATGAAACATATTTCATATAATTTTTTACCTAAAATAATGATGACGATGGATATACTAACAATACCATACACTAGAAAAGTAAATTCTGCTGGTGGGGTTGACGATATCTCACAATATACTTCTCCACTTAAATTATTTGATTATATGGCGGTAGGAAAAATAATTATATCGTCAAATTTAAAAGTATTAAGAGAAGTAATTGGACAAAGGAATGCATATTTCATAAATAATTTTGAGAATGTTTTTGAATGGAAAAGAAAAATCCAATTTGTCAAAAATAATAGAGTCAAAAATTTAATAATGAGTAAAAATAATTTAATTTTATCAAAAAAATTTAATCATATTAAAAGAGTAGAAAAATACTTATGATTTTAGTTTCAGTCATTATTCCTTATTTTAAAAAAAAAAACTTTATAAAAAAAACTTTAAATTCGCTAAAAAAACAGACATATAAAAATTTAGAAATAATTATTATTTATGATGACGAAAATCTCTCAGATCTGAAATTTATTAAAAAATTTAAAAAATTAGATAAAAGGATAAAAATAATTGTAAACAAAAAATCTCAAGGAGCTGGCAGATCAAGAAATATTGGTATGAATATTGCAAAAGGTAAATTTATTGCTTTCCTAGACGCCGATGACTTATGGAAAAAAAACAAAATTGAATTACAGTTAGAATACATGGTTAGAAATAAATTTGAGATATCTCACACAAACTATGAAATCTTAAAAGTAAATAAAAAAGATAAAAAAGTTATGAGAGCAAGAATGATCGATAATTACAAAAATTTGCTATTTTCTTGCGATATTGGTTTATCAACAGTTATGCTGAAAAAAAAATTAATCTCAAAAAATTGTCAATTTCCAAATTTAAAAACTAAAGAAGATTTTGTTTTGTGGCTTATGATATTAAAAAAAAATATTAAAATTGGCGGTTTAGATAGAAATTTAACAACCTGGCGAAAATTAAATGACTCTCTTTCTGCATCTATATTTCAGAAGTTGAAGGATGGATTTACTTTATACAATAAATTTATGAAGTTTAACATTTTTAAGTCACTGTTATATTTATTCATCCTGAGCATTAATTCTATAAAAAAAAAATGACCTCAACTTTTATAACAATTTTTTTAATTTTGTTAATTTTTTTTGCAAATGAAAAAATAAAAAACTTGAATTTATTATCAAATTATAGAGGCTATAAGCATCAAAAATTCTCAGGAACTAAAAAAACACCTTTGTCTGGAGGTCTTTTTTTAATCTGCTCATGTTTAATTTTATTTTATATAAATGATTTTAATCATTTATTATCTTTATTTTTATTTTTCATTTTTTGTATCGGATTTATTTCTGATATAAATTTGTTATCCTCACCAAAATTAAGATTTTTAATTCAATTTATAATTATCGTTTTTTTTGTCATTTTATTAGATATCAAAATTCATCAAACAAAGTTTCACTTAATTGATATTTTATTGAAAAATCTTTATTTCAAATATTTCTTTTCTGTTTTTTGTCTACTTGTACTAATTAATGGATCAAATTTTATTGATGGTCTTAATGGTTTAATGTTGGGTTATTTTACTTCAATAATATTTATAATCTTTTTTTTAAACCTCAATTTAAATCTAGAAATTGAGAGAAATTTAATAATTTCTATATTAGCTATTTTAGTTTTTTTATTCATTTTGAATATAAATAATAAATTATTTATGGGAGATAGTGGCTCATATATTTTAAGTTTAATGACAGGTTTTTTTTTAATAAAAATCTATGAGGTAAATACTCAAATTTCACCTTATTTTATAATTCTGCTTTTGTGGTACCCCTGTTTTGAAAATTTGTTTTCTATTATAAGAAAATTTAGCTTAAAAAAATCACCAATTAATGCTGACAACAATCATCTTCATCAATTAATATTTATTTATTTAAAAAAAAAATTATTTTTTAAAAACTTTGATGTTAATAATATTTCCTCATTTATAATTATATTTTATAACTTATTGATTTTCTTAATTAGCCTTATAGATCCAAGTAATTCTCAATTACAAATTTCATTAGTTGTAATAAATGTAATAATTTATCTCTTTACCTATTTCAAATTATTCAGTTTCA
>CACJED010000028.1 GCA_902592285.1 uncultured Pelagibacteraceae bacterium
TAATGTTCCTTCTCCAATTCCTTTTCCAAAAAATCCTCCACTCATAATTGAGTCTAATGCTTTATCAGATTGGAAATTATGAGTACCCGTCTCTGAATCAATAAATGATAATAACCTATTTTTTATATATTCAAATTTTGGAATATATAAAGCAATGTATAATAATGAAATTATTCCAATTAGAGATATTAAAATTAGAAAAAATAAATTAATTCCTGAAACAAAAATTAATATTAACCAACTAAACCCAATTAATAAAGTCTGACCTAAGTCTGGCTGTAAAATTAGTAAAAATACAATTAATATCGTCAACAAAAAAGAAATCAAAAATTTTATAGTAAAATTGGAAAATTTCTTATCTGAAATTATCAAAGCTAACATAATAATAAAAAAAGGTTTTACTAATTCAACTGGTTGTAACCTTGGTAAAAAAATTAAGTCTAACCATCTTGTTGATCCTTTTACTTCTACACCAATGAAGGGAACTAAAAGTAACAAAATAAATGATATTAAAAAAATATAAATTGATATTTTATATAATGTCTTTTGATCCATATACGAAAGTATAAAAATAATAATCAGCCCTAAAAAAACAAAAAGTAGATGTTTAAAAAAGAAAAAATAACTGTTTGTGTCAAGTTTATCTGATGCAATTAGAGAAGTGGATACCAAAGAGAAAAAAAGGCCGATTAAAAACAAAGTAATAACTAAACTTAAAATAAATTTGTCTAAATTTTTCCACCATTGATAGTATGAGAAATAATTAAATACTTTATCTAACATATATATACTTTTTAATAAGTTTATTAAAATATGCACCCCTATCTTCAAAATTTTTAAAACTGTCAAAAGATGCTGCTGCAGGGCTAAATAGAATAATTTTTTTTAAAGAATTATCTTTTTTAATATCTATGAACAATTGATTTAATGCTTTTTTTAAATCAGAAAATTTTTTAAACTCTATTTTGTTTTTTAAATCTAAAGTAAATTTTTTTTGATTTGCTCCAAAAATATAACCTTTAATATATCTGTAATTATTTTCAGATAAATCCAATTTATCACCTAATTTTGGTATACCTCCTATTAACCAATATATATTTTTTTTTTTCTTAAGCATCTCAATTGAAGATGAATAACTTGTAGACTTAGAGTCGTTAATAATTAAAATATCTTTTTTTTTAAAAATAATTTGTTGACGGTAATTAAGGCCTTTAAATTTTTTTACTACTTCAATTAAATTACTTTTTTTAACATTGAATTTTTTAGCTAATTCAATCACGAATGATAGATTTTCTGCATTTGATCCTGATGAAAAATATTCATTATCAAATTTATTGATCAAATTTTTTTTTAATTTTGTATCAACTTTGATGACTTTACTTTGATGTCTAATCTTTTTAATTTTAGATTGAATATTTTTATCGTATTTGTTTATAAAAGCTATCGAACTTTTGTTCTGATTTTTTATAATTTTAAATTTTGCTGAAATATAATTTCTTATAGTTTTATGTCGCTCTAAATGATCTGGATAAATATTAAGTATGGCTGCATATTTAGATCTAAATAATTTACTATATTCTAATTGATAAGAAGAGGCTTCTATAACAAAAATAGTATCTCTTCTTATATTTTTTATAGACAATATTGGATAGCCAATATTACCAGCAAGTCTTACATCATATTTCTGTTTTTTTAAAACTTGATAAAATAATTGACAGGTTGTTGATTTGCCATTAGTTCCCGTAATAGTAATACATAAATTTTTATTGAATGAATAAAAAATATCAAGGTCTGTGTAAATAATTTTTGAATTTTTTTTTAAAAATTTACTTAATTTGCATTTTCTATCATTAATACCTGGACTTAAAACTATCAAATCAAATTTAGATTTTTTAATTTGATTTAAAGAAATTAAATTTTTTTTGTAATTTCTTATTAATTTTATCTTATTATTATCATCGAATAAATAAACCTGATTTATTCCTCTTAGAAATTTAAATGATGAGATACCACTTTTGCCTAATCCATAAATTAAAATTTTTTTATTAATAAAAATATTTGAATTTTCATTCATTATCTTAATTTTAAGGTAGCTAAACCTATCATTGCTAAAATTATTGAAATAATCCAAAACCTAATTACAACTGTTGACTCTGGCCAGCCTTTCTTTTCGAAATGATGGTGTATTGGTGCCATCTTAAAAATTCTTTTTCCTGTAAATTTATAAGATATTACTTGAACCATTACTGAAACTGCCTCCAAAACAAAAAGACCTCCCGTAATTGCTAAGACTATTTCATGCTTTGTTATTATCCCTACGGCTCCTAGAGAGCCTCCTAAAGACAATGAGCCAGTATCGCCCATAAAGATTTTTGCTGGAGGAGCATTAAACCATAAAAAACCTAAACATGAACCTATAATTGCTCCACAAAAAATTGAAATCTCTCCAGTTCCTTCTATGTAAGGTATTTGTAAATAATCAGAAAATACAACATTTCCAGTCACGTAACTAATAAAAGCAAAACATACAGCAACCAATATTACTGGAACTGTAGCTAAACCATCTAAACCATCTGTAAGGTTAACAGCATTAGATGAACCAACGATAACAAATACTGAAAAAGGAATAAAAAACCAACCAAGATTAATGATTAAATTTTTAAAAAAAGGAAAATATAAATTTGTCATATCTTGATGATCTACAAAATACACAAAAAAACTTACTCCTATAATTGCTAATATGATTTGTAAAATTATTTTTAATCTTGATGATATTCCTGAAGAATTACTATGTTTAATTTTTTTATAATCATCAAATGCTCCTAATAATCCAAAAGAAATTGCAATATATATACAAAATAAGATATTAATATTTGATAAATCTCCCCAGCACATTACTGATATCAATAAACCCAATAAAATAATTACACCTCCCATTGTTGGTGTTCCAATCTTTTTTATAATATGATCTTCTGGTCCGTCATCACGAATTGGATTTAAAATTTTTTGATTTGAAAAAAATCTAATAAATGGACCTCCAATAATTAAAACAATTATTAATGAAGTGAAGACTGATAAACCAGTCCTGAATGTTAAGTATTTAAAAACATTTAAAAATCCAAAAGTATCTACAAAGTTTAGTAAAAATTGATATAACATTATATTAATCCTTTTAAGTCTTTTACTATCTTATTGAAACCTGTTGCATTTGAGGCTTTGATCATTAAATAATCGTTATCATTTAGGTCTTTTCTTATCAATTCTATAATTTGAGACTTGTTATACAATACACTCCCCCTTTTGGAATTAGAGAGTTTTTGAAATATTAATTTAGCATGATTTCCTTTGACAAATACTTTGTTAATTTTAGTTTTGTTAATTACAGGAGCAATTGATTTATGCAGTTTTTTTGAGTGTTTTCCAAGTTCTAACATATCCCCAATTAAAAGATATTTTTTTGATTTTTTCGTTTCTATTTTTTCAAAATTAAGAATAGCTGATTGAAGAGACAAAGGATTGGAATTATAACTCTCATCAATTAAATTTATATTCTTATCCATAATCTTAATACGTGAAATATCTCCACGCCCTTTAGGTATTTCAAAATTCAAGAAAATATTTTTATTTAACTTAAAAATATTTAGGTAAATACTCATTACAGCTAGTGCACCAAGTACATTATAGATATTGCTTTGAAAATTATTTTTTATTAAAAAATTTTTTTTCAAATTATTATATTCAATATTAATTGAAAAATACTTTCTTTTTTTGATTATATTCTTGAAAAGAATATTTGATTTTTTATTTTTTATTGAAAAAGAAATCACTTTCAAATTTTTCTTTAAAGCAATAGTTCTATGTAATTTATAAAAACTATCATCTGCATTTAACACAATGTATCCATTTGATTTTGTATTTTGAATAATTTCAGACTTAGCTAAAGCTATACTTTTTATATTCTTAAAATTTTTTGCATGAGCATAGTTAATATTAGTAATAACACTAACATTTGGTTTAATTATTTTTGATAAATTATCAATTTCTCCCTTTTTATCCATTCCTACTTCTAAAACTCCGTAATTGTCATTATGATTTAAATTAAAAAGACTCAAAGGAACTCCATATTTATTATTGTATGATTTTGGAGATATACTTGTCTTAGAAATTTTTTTTAATGAATTTCCTAACAATTCTTTAAGTGATGTTTTTCCGCAACTACCTGTAATAGCAATTATTTTAGTGTTTATGTTACCTCTAAAAATTTTTGCGATTTTAGTTAAAAATTTTAACGTATTTTGAACTTTAATTTGACGTTTCAAATTTAAATTTTTTTGAACTCTATTTACTATAGCTAATGATGCTTTATTTTTAAAAGATTGTTCTACAAATTTATTTCCATCATTTTTTTTACCTTTGATAGCAAAAAAAATGTCACCTTTCTTAACCTCTCTAGAATTAATTCTTGCTTTACTTATTTTAAAAGGAAAATTAAATTTTTTATATCCAGATATTTCTTTAATTATATTCAATTTAAAATTACTAGATAAAGCAACATTCTTAATTTTAATTGAGTTCAAAATTATTTTTTTATCTGAGAAAAAAATTTTTTCTTTACCAAAATCCTGAACTTTTTCATGACCTTTTCCAGCCACAAGCAAAAGTTCTCCAATTCTTAAATTTTTGATTGCTTCTGCTATAGCTTTAGCTCTATTTGAAATTTCTCTTACTTTTGTTTTTTTAATTCCAGTTCTTATGTCTTTTCTGATTTTATTTGGTTCCTCAAATCTTGGATTATCATCAGTAAGATATATTTCATCTGAAAAAGTATCTGCAATTTTTCCCATTTTAGATCTTTTATTTTGATCTCTATTTCCACCACATCCAAATAATAAAATTATTTTTTTATCTGGAAATTGTTCTTTTAAATTTAAAAGACATGTTTTTAAAGCATCAGGTGTATGAGCATAATCTAGGATTACTTTTGATTTATTTTTTATAATACCAATTTTTTCTAATCTACCTTCTACTGGCTTAAGACTTGGTAAAACCTTTAAAATTTTATTTAAGTTTAATCCACTTTTTTCTGCTGCTATAAGTGCCATCAAAATATTTTTTATTTGGATTTTTCCAATTAAATTGATCTTTATATCTTTGATAACATCTTTATATTTTATTTTCAGTATTTGAGTTTCGTCATAAAAAGAATGATCTAAAATTTTAAACTTTTCATTTTCACCTTCAATAGTATTGAGTTTTAAAGAATTTTTTTTTGCAATTTTTTTAATTTGAGTAAACTGAGGTATTTTAGAATCAGTTATCAAATTTCCTTTTTTTTTAATAAGATTTTTAAATAAATAAAGTTTTGCATTTAAATAATTTTTTAAATTTTTATGATAATCTAAATGATCTTGTGATAAATTTGTAAATATTCCCGAATTAAACATTAACCCATCTAATCTATTTTGTTCCAAACCATGGCTAGAGGCTTCCATAATCACATTATCAATTTTGTAATTTTTAAGTTTCTTCAAAATTTGACCCAACTGTATTGGGTCAATTGTTGTATTAGATAGATCAAAATTTATTTCTTTGGAACAAACTCCTAAAGTTCCAATAGATGCTACTTTCTTTTTATTCAAAGCTAATATTTGATAATAAAAATTTGCTACAGATGATTTTCCATTAGTTCCAGTAATTGCAATTAGATTTTTTGGCTTTCTTTTAATCAATTTAAAAGAAATTTCCGCTAATAACTTTCTAGGATTATTATCTTTTAAAAAAATAATATTTTTATCATAAAATTTAAGTTTTTTTTTTGAAATTATTATTTTTGCTCCTCTATTGATTGCATCAAAGATATATTCATTTCCATTAAATTTTTTTCCCTCGATTGCAAAAAAAATATTATCTTTTTTAACCTGTGTGCTATTCGAAGCTATGCCAGAAAAATAAATTTTATGATATCTTCTATTTAAATTTTTGATGAAGTTTCCAAGGTACATTTTTTAATAAACTTCATTATATTTTGTGGCTAAAATAGGCCCAATTTTTTCTATAATTTGACCAGCCACTTCTACTGATGTCCATCCTGCAGTATTATATGGTGTTCCTTTATATTTAATACCTGAACCATCTCTATAATTATAAATGTATTCACTATTCGTTTTAGGCTCATCTAACATCACAATTAATACATATTTAGGATTAGATGTTGGAAAAACTGAAGCAAAAGTATTAATTTTCTTATTAGAATATCCTCCTATCACGCTTGTCTGAGCAGTCCCTGTTTTTCCTCCAACCTGATATCCATTTACATTTGCTAAAGAGGCAGTACCCTCTTTAGTAGTTACGACTTTTCTTAAAATTGGATTGATTTTTTTAGATACATCATTATTGAGAATTTTTTTGTTTGTAATCTTAGATTTTTTTTTAATCAAGGTAGGGTTAATGTTAAAGCCTCCGTTCACTATTATTGAATAAGCGTTAGCTAGTTGAAGAACAGTCGTAGTAATTCCATGTCCATAAGAAGTTGTTACTAATTTACATTTACCCCATCTGAAAGATAATGGTATCCCCACTTCTTCAATATCAAATTCTATTGATTTAATTAATCCCAATAGATTCAAAAAATTTTTAAATTTTTCTAAGCCAATTGATTGCGCAATCCTTACTGATCCTATATTACCTGATCTTATAAGTATTTGTTCGGCTGTTAAATTAGATGGAATTTCTTTATCATATTCACTTATAGTGTTTTTTCCACAAGATATATTTTTTTCTAAATTCTTAAATTGAGTTTCGGGCTCTACAATATTCTCATGAATGCCAGCTGCAAGTGTAAAAGTCTTAAAAACAGAGCCAAATTCATATACGCCCTTTGTTACTCTATTTATATAATTTTCATCTGTAATATTAGTTCTTTGATTTGGATCAAAATCTGGAAGTGATACTAAAGATATAATTTCTCCGTTATTAACATTAATTAATATTGCTGCACTTCCTTTTGTCCTAAAAATTTCATTATATTTAATTAACTCTTCTCTTATTAAAAATTGTATATCTTTATCTACAGTCAATTGAATCTTATCTTTATTTTGTTTTAAATCTTCATCCAAAGATTTCTCAAGTCCTGAAATGCCTTTATTGTCATCATCAATTTGTCCAATTATATGACTAAATAAATTTTTTTGAGGATAAACTCTTGTAAGTTTCTCTTCAGATTTAATTGATTTATCTCCAAGCATCATTATTTTTTCATAATTTTCATCAGAGATTTTTTTTTCAAACCAAAAAAATTTATCATTTTTTATTTTTAATTTAATGGACTCGTAATCCTTATTTGGAAAAATATAACCAAGATTTAATAATAATTTTTTAGAGTCAATTATTTCAGATGGATTTATACCAACATCTATTGAACTTACTGTTCTAGCTAAAAAATTACCATTTCTATCAATTATATCAGCTCTTTGAAGGTTGTTAAAAACTTTTATCCGATCTTTTTTTAAACCATCATATTTTATAGAACCAAGATGAATTAAATGAATGGAGTAAATAACTGAGATAACAAAAAAAATAAAAAAGATAAACGCTACACGATTAAATTTTATATCTATATCGGATTTACTTTTGCTGTATTCGAATTCATTGTTATTATCATATAAAATTAATTTTTTTTTATTATTCATTTAGTTTACCTGATATTTTTAACTCATTAATCGTTAATTCATTATCTTCAATCTTTAAAGATTTTAATTCCTTGAGTGACTTCTCAATCAATGAATTTTCAAAATATAACTTTTGATAATCTAATAGTTTTTCTGAAGAGCTCAGATAATCAAATTCTAATTTTGAGTCTTCGAATCTGTTCTCTAAATATAATACGTTTTCTTTTAAAGAATAAATTTGATCATCCAAATCTTTTGTAGAATTTTTTATAAAAGAAGTGCTTATAATTAAAAAGAAAACCAGAGAGAAAATAAATAATTTTGTCATAGTTTAAGTCCAAAATTTTCTATTTCAATTAAGTGCGAAAATTTATCTAATATATCGTTCTCAATTTCATATTCGTCTTCCTTTTTGATAATATA
>CACJED010000029.1 GCA_902592285.1 uncultured Pelagibacteraceae bacterium
CAGACATTTGCTGGATATTTTTTTCCTCTTACCTCTAGTAAAATTTTAGTATCAACTTTTGAAAACTCTTTATCAACGTAACCCATCGCTATAGGACCATTTACACTTGGCCCAAACGTTCCACTAGTAATCTCACCAATTTGAGTATCCTTATTGTCAAATATTTTAGTTTTTTCTCTAGCAATCAATCTACCTTCTGGCTTAATACCTACTCTTATTTGGCTTGCACCATTTTGCATTTGGTTCATAATTTTTTTTGATCCAATAAAACCTCCATTTGATAATCTGGATTTTGAAATTGCCCATCTAAGGTTTGCTTCAACTGGTGTTTTATTAATATCTAGTTCATGACCATATAAACATAATCCAGCTTCCAATCTCAAGGTATCTCTTGCCCCAAGTCCTATAAGTTGTGCTCCTTTTTCTATTAAATTTTCTACAAATTTTTCAACTTTATCGTTATAAATCGAAATTTCAAATCCATCTTCCCCTGTATAACCTGATCTTGTGACAAATAATTTTTTATTATCAGAGTCAAACCAATTGCCTGTCATAAAATTTAATTGATCCACCCCATTTATAATTGAGTTTAAAATTTCAACAGACTTAGGTCCTTGTATTGCTATCAAAGATCTATCGTTGTCTAAATTCATTTTAAATTTTGTACCTAATATATTTGATAAAATCTTAAAATCTGTATCTTTGCACGCAGCATTCAAAATAATTAAAAAACCTTGTTCAATTTTTGTAATAATCAAATCATCATAAATTCCAGCTTCATCATTCATTAAAAAACTATATTTAGAAGAATTTAGTTTCAGGTTTTTTAAGTCTAATGGAAAAATTTTTTCAAGTTCTTCTGCTAAACTTTCATCACCATATATAAATAACTGACCCATATGAGATACATCGAATATCCCAGAGTGCGATCTTGTGAATTTGTGCTCTTCAATAATACCCTTGCTGTATTGTATGGGCATCTCATATCCAGCAAATTCTACAAATTTAGCTTGATTGTGCTTATGAAGATTATTTAAATGTGTTTTTTTAATTTCCATATTAACTCTAATACCCATCTGTATATTTGCCTGAGAGTTTTGCTCCTTCGGCGAGAACTAAATCTCTTTCCAGAGTTAATATTAAACGGTCCTTTTTGCCTGAGAGATTCCTGGGTGGTTGCTCCTTCGGCGCTACGATAAACTGTAGTCTCTCCCGTTATGCTTATACTGTACTATATAAAAAAAAAGTCAAACAAATAAATCCTATATTTAATAGTCATGATAGTTATTGTAGCCTATAAATTGAAAACAAAATGTTAGAATCTGATAATACAAAAAAAAATTTTTACATTTTTCTTATACTATTCTCTGTAACTCTTTATGTATTAGGTTTTATTTTCAATGAAGATTCAGCTGGTGGTGGAAAAATCGATTTTAATAACACTTGGAATAATCAAAAAATTTTTGATGAAAATTCATTATCTAAATCTTTAGAAAATACTAAATCTAGCAAAATATTACCATTTAAAAATAGTCACTTTCCCACTAGTTATATTTTAAATAAATATTTGAATCCATTTTCTACTAACAAAGAAGCATTTAGACAAAGTATTTTTATTTTAAATTTATTTTTACCTTTGCTTCTATTTTATGCTCTAAAAAATATTTTTAGAAAAGAAAATATTTATTTATTAGCAGCCTATTCTAGTATTTTATATCTAAGCCCTTATTTTCGAACTTCTGCTTATTGGTCGAGTTTAGAAAATTATGGTTTATATTGTCTTATAATATCAATCTATTTTTTTTCAAAATATAAAAATTGTATCGAATATAAAGAAAAAATACATCTCAAAAACATTTACATTTCGTTAATGTCTTTTTTCAGTTGTGGTTGTGTTTATTTTGACCAGAAACTTTTATTAATACCATTAATATATTTTGCATTTTTAGTAAAGTTTGAAAAAAATACAAATTCTAAAGTTTTATACTTCATTTTAAATTTTATTTTTGCCATTCCTGTTATTAGCTTGGTACTTTATTGGGGAAGTATAATTCCACCTCATACTACTAATACAAGAGGTATAGGAAATTTTTACTTTGAACAAATTGGTTATTCTATTTCAATTATATTTTTTTATTTGATTCCTTATATTTTAATTAATTATAAAAAAATAATTAAGGAATTTAACTTTAATAAAATTTTTATTTTATATTTAATTTCTCTTTTAAGTATTTTGCTAATTTTATATTTCGTTGATCATGATTATGGTGGTTGGGATGATTATGGTAAAGGATGGTTGCATAAGTTAGCTTTAAAAATTTTTGAAAATTCAACTTATCAAAAAATTTTTACCTATATCCTTTTTTTTATAACAATAGTGATATCAATTAATATTTTAAAAAGAGAGAAAATAATAATCTTTTTCGTTTTTTACATGTGCGGAATTTCAATATTATCAAACCCAATATTTCAAGAATACTTTGATCCTCTCGTTTTTATAATGTTGTCCTCTTTTTTCTATAAAAATAATGAGTTAAATAATAATTTTGTGATTACTGCTTATTTATTTAGTTTATTTTTTTTGATTTTTACTAACATTTATTATTTATAGTCTCTCTTTCTTATTCAGTTGATAAAACTGCAGTAAGACTGCAAATAAAATAATCGCTCCACCAATTAATCCGAAAACTGAAGGTCTTTCACTAACAAATAAAAAGGCCCAAATTGGTCCTAAAATTGACTCTGATAACATAATTATTCCAACCATAACCGATGGGGTTGTTCTGGCTCCTATTGTTATAAATATGAAACCAAAACCAACTTGAAAAAAACCAGCCAAAAAACCTAAAAATATATCATGAGGAGAAATCATTATTTTTGAAGATAATAAAAATCCAATTAGACAAGAGCTGATACCAGCAAAAAATTGAGCAGGAACCATGTCAACTGTTGGGTATTTTCTTATTATCATAATTAAAATTGCAAAAGTGATTGGCATACTAAAAGCTGCTAAATTTCCTGAAAATTCTCCAGGAGTTAAGGAATTTCCAACCATTAACAAAACACCGGTCATAGCTAAAATAATTGAAACAAAAGTAATTTTATTGATTTTTTCTTTTAAAAAAATAAATCCAAAAATAGCAAGAAATAAAATTTGTAGAGATATTATAAAATTAGTATTAGCAACTGTGGTATTATACATCGCAAAAACATAACCACAGAAGCCAATTGATAAAATAATTCCTCCTACAAAACCAGCTAAACCAGAATCATAAAAAGAATTTAAAGTTTCTTTTTTATAACTAATAATTAAGAAAGCTAAAACTGTTAAAGAAAAAAACAACGATCTCCAAAATAAAATTTGCCATAATGTTGCTCCCTCAAAAGATTTGACTATCAGTCCACCAAAGCTCAAACTTAAGGCTCCTAAAAAGATTAATAATGGTCCAGGTATATTTCTAATTATATTCATTAAATTTGTGAAATTAAATTTTGAGTTTCTAATTCATATAAATTAAATAAGCTTTCTGCACTAGTTAGATTTACTTCTTCAAATTTAATTTTAGAACCTGGCGTCAACTGAACTAACCTGTCATAATCTGCACTAATAACTACTCCTATTTTAGGATAACCACCAATTGTTCCATGATCAGATAGCATTATTATTGGATTCCCATCCGCAGGAACTTGTATTACACCTTTTATCAAACCTTCTGACTTAATATTAGTATTTATAATATTGTCTATTTTTGATCCTTCCAATCTCATGCCCATTCGATCAGACAATTTAGAAACTGTAAATTCTCTTTCAAAAAAAATTTTTTTTCCAGTATCTGAGAAATAATCAAAATTTGTTCCCTTAATTACTCTAATTTTTTCAATTTTAGTATTTATAAAATTTAATCTTTTATTGTTTAAATTATCATTTATTTTTAAAATATTAATTTTTTGATCCTTTTCTAATTTTCTACCATAATTAGCACCTATGTTTGCTTTTGTATTTATTGAACAACTTGACCATTGATATTTTAAATCTATCTGAGCGCTTAAAGCTAAATATCCATAAACAGATTTGTTAGTAGAAATAATATCTAATTCATCACCATTCTCTAATCCAATAGTTTGATAACATTTTCCATTAATCTCATTCAAATTTCTTTTAATTTTGAAGCTCACATCTCCAGTAATAGAAATATTAATTTTTTTTCCAAAATATTTTAATAATGGACCTTGATATGCAAATTCTATTACAGGAGCCCCAAGTTTATTTCCAACTAATTTATTTGCTAATAAATAATTTCTGTTATCCATAGCTCCACTAAATGGAATACCAATATGATAAAGATTTTTTCGACCTTCATCTTGAAATGTTGTGTTTATTCCACCTCTTAAAATTTGAAAATAATTCTTATTCATTAAAATTCTTATATTGATCTTTTGTTATATTTTTAAAAATAACTGTATCACCTGGATTAATAAAATTTGGATCTTTCTCTTTTGATCCATCAAAAATTTTTTTAGGAGTATTGCCAATTATATTCCATCCACCTGGGCTTTCAAAAGTGTAAATATTAGCAAATTGCTCTGTTATTCCAACTGAGCCCTTTGGAACTTTTACTCTAGGAGTTTCAAGGCGCTTTACTCTCATATTGATATCTAGATCACCTAAAAATGGCATACCAGCTATAAAGCCAGTCATATAACAAAAAAAATTTTTTTTAAAAAAATTTTCATATATTTTTTCTCTATCTATTTTAAGATTTTTCTCTAAATCTTTTATATCTAATGCGAAGCTTTCGTCGCAACAAATTGGAATTTCTTTTTTTTCACTTTTCAAATCTTCATATGTATCAATATTAAGATTCTCTATTAAATTTTTTAAGTTTTTATAGTTAGTTTTTTTTAAATCAAATGATATTATTAACTTATTATAAGAAGGAGTTAAATTATTTACTCCAGGAATATTTTCTTTTTTAATACCTTTAAAATATTTAATTACCTGAGTATTGATATCTTTATTAACTTCGTTACCGAAGTCACAATACAAAGCTGCGTCACCAAGATTTGATATATTTTTTATCATGCCATGTTATACTTAACAATTATAACTATGGAAATTAATATAAATTGTGATTTAGGTGAAAAATCAAAACTTCACTCTAACAAGCACGATCCTGATTTATTAAAAATTGTAAATTCAGCTAATGTTGCTTGTGGTTATCATGCTGGTGATGAAAATACTATGAGTCAAGTGATAGAAATATCTAAAATTAATGATGTAAGTATTGGTGCTCATCCATCATTCAAGGATCTAGAGAATTTTGGAAGAGAAAGAATGTACTTATCCTCTTCAGAAATAGAAAAATTAATAATTGAGCAATATGAAATATTACAAAATATCGCTCAGAGATATGGTGAAAAAGTATCACATATTAAGCCTCATGGAGCTCTAAATAACATGGCCTGCGAAGATTTGGAATTAGCCACAACTTTAGCAAAGACCATTAAGTCAATTAGTAAAGATTTAATATATTTAGTTCCTACAGGATCAAAAATGCAGCAAGCAGCAAAAAAATTAGATATGAAAATTGCTTGTGAAATATTCGCTGATAGAAATTATGAAGATGATGGAAATTTAGTATCAAGAAAAAAACCTCATGCATTAATTACTGACCCAGAAATTGCAAAAAAACACGTTCTGACTATGGTAAAAAATCAGTCGCTTAATTGTCACAGTGGGAAGCAAATACCTTGTGAAATTGACTCTGTGTGCATACATGGGGATAATAAAAGTTCTTTAGCTACTGCGAGATCAATTAAAGATAACTTGCTTAATAATGGACTTAAATTAACAAAATTAAATAAAATGGAAAAATTTTTAAAATGATGAAAAACTCAATTATTTCTCTCTTCTTTACAATACTTTTAATAAATAGCTCTTTTTCTGCTGGATCAAGTTCGTCAGGGTCAGGTGATAATGGATCTTCTAAAACTAGGACACAATATGATATGGCTCTCTCACATATAAAAGCAGCAAAAAAATTTGAAAAAAAAGATAAATTCGAAAAAGCAGAAAAAAGATACCAGAAAGCTCAAAAATTACTAATTCAATCTAATAATAAATTTCCGAATAAAGCTGATACTTTAAATTATTTAGGTTTTACAACAAGGAAACTTGGTGATTTTGAAAACGGGGAAAAATATTACCTTCAAGGTTTAGCAATTGAGCCTAATCATGTAGGTATTAATGAATACTTAGGGGAACTCTACGTAGCAACTAATAGACATAATCTTGCAGTCGAAAGATTAGAAATATTAAAAAATTGTAATTGCAAAGAGTATGATGAACTTAAAGCAGTTATAGCTGGAGAAAAAGTTTCAAAATATTAATTATTTTAAGGACTTTAAGCCTAAATTTAAAAATAAAAGATTGAATAAATTGAATTTAATCAATTTATTTATTATAAGTTATCATTTTGATAGAAGAACTTGTAATTTTAACGAAAATTATATTTATTACCCTAATTCTGACAGCAGATAATGCTGTCATAGTTGGCTCAATAGCTGCAAACTTCGTACCAAAAAACAGAAAACAAATTATTTTGTGGGGGGTAATAGGCGCATTTGTTTTCAAAATTTTTTTTGCAATATTTGCTACATATTTATTTGAATTTTATTTTGTAAAAATTTTAGGTGGAATTTTATTAATTTGGATAGTTAATGACCTTAGAAAAGATTTAGTTGACATAAAAAAAGTAAGATCTCAAACAAAAAAAACTAAGGAGCCTTCATATATTAGTAGCATCGGTAAAGTTTTATTTGCAGATATCATG
>CACJED010000030.1 GCA_902592285.1 uncultured Pelagibacteraceae bacterium
CAAAAAAAAAATTAAAGATTAAAAAATTTTATGGAGTACTTTTTCATGATGAAAAAAAATTATTGAAACAAGATCCAAAAGAATTTTTAGATTTAAAAAAATCACTTAAAGATCACAATATTACCTTCAAGATCGGTGTATCTATTTATACTTTGAAAAATTTGAAATTAATTTTAAAAAAATTTGATATAGATTTAATTCAATTGCCAGCAAATGTTTTCGATAAAAGATTTTTAAATAAAAAATTACTGAAAATTTTTAAAAAAAAGAAAATTAAAATTTTTGCAAGATCTGTATTTTTAAAAGGAGTATTGATTAATAAAAAATTTAGAATTAACAAATTATCAAATTTTAAAAATAATTTTGTTAATTATGAGAGGTGGTTAAATAAAGAAGGTATCTCTAACCAAAAATTTTTTTGTATCAATTTTATCTTAGCTTATAAGATAAATAATATAGTTATTGGTTTTGATAATTTTAATGAATATAAGGAAATTTCAAAATTTAAAAAAGAACGTTATGTAAATCCTCCAAATTTTGTTAAAAGTCAATCTGATAAAAATAGATTATTGAGACCTGACCTTTGGTAAATTATGAAATTAAAAAAAAATAATTTGTGGAAAAAAGCTATCCAGATCATTCCTGGAGGAAATATGCTTTACTCTAAAAGAGCTGAGGCTTTTTTACCTGATTATTGGCCAACGTATTTTACAAAGACCAAAGGTTGCTATGTTTGGAGTAAAGATGGAAATAAATATACTGATATGATTTTTGCAGTTGGAACAAATGTTCTTGGTTATAACAATCCAATATTAGAGAAAGATATAATTAACTCAGTAAAAAAAGGAAATATGTCAACTCTTAATTGTTACGAGGAAATTCAATTAACTGAAGAATTATTAAAAATAGATAAATGGGCTGGCATGGTTAAGTATGCAAGAACTGGAGCAGAGGCAAATTCTATTGCAATTAGAATTGCAAAGTCTTTCCAAAAAAAAAAACCTAATGTTGCAGCTTGTGGATATCATGGATGGCATGATTGGTATTTGTCTTCAAATTTATCTAACAGAAATAATCTTAATTATCATCTGACAAAAAATGTTAAAACTGCTGGTGTAAATACAAAATTAAAAAATACGACATTTTTGTTTCGTTATAACGATATTGATAGACTTACATATCTTTTAAAAAATAAAAAAATTGGAATAATAAAAATGGAGGTGGAAAGAAATATAAAACCAGATCTAAAATTTTTGAAAAAAGTAAGAAAATTATCGAATAAATATAATGCAGTTTTGATTTTTGATGAATGCACCTCAGGATTTAGAGAAACATTGGGTGGGATTTTTCATAAATATAAAGTATTTCCTGATCTAGTTACTTATGGAAAAGCTATAGGAAATGGCCATGCAATAACTGCTGTAGTTGGTAAAAAAAAATTTTTAAGATCTGCAGAGGATACATTTGTGAGTAGTACTTTTTGGTCAGAGAGAATTGGATTTGTAGCAGCCTTATCTACAATAAAGATCATGAGGAAAAAAAAAATTTTTTCCCAAATTAAAAAAATTGGAAAAGATATAAAATCTAGATGGCTAAAATATGCAAAAAAAAATAATATTGAAATTGAGGTATTTGGCAAAGATTCTATTCCACAATTTAAATTTAAAGATTCTAATCAAATTTACAAAACTTATTTTACTCAACAAATGTTAAAAAAAAATTTCCTTGCTAGCAATATAGTATATGTTTCAGTAGTTCATAAATCTGAAATACTTGATAAATATTTTAAACATCTAGATCAAATTTTTAATGAAATATCCAAAAAGGATTTAAACAAAATAAAATCTCTTATTAAAGGAGATATTGCACATACAGAAATAAATAGATTAAATTAGCATGTTAAATTTGAATAGACTTGCCATTATTCCTGCCAGAGCTGGTTCTAAAAGAATTAAAAATAAAAATTTAATTGATTTTAATGGAAAACCAATTATCGAGTACACTATTGATAACGCAAAAAAGTCAAAATTGTTTGATAAAATACATATATCTACAGATTGTAATAAAATTTTAAATTATTTGAAAAAACGCAAAATTAGTCCAGATTTTAAAAGATTGAAAAAATATGCAGGTGATAATATTGGATTACAGGATACCTTAAGGTTTGTAGTTAATGAATATAAAAAAAGAAAAATTTTATTTAAGGAGATTTGGTTGCTTTATGCTTGTGCTCCACTAATCACACATAAAGATCTTATTTCAGCTTCAAGAAAATTTCAAAAAACAAAAAAAAATTATCCTATGATGTCTGTAACAGAGTTTAATATTCCTATTGAGTGGGCATTTAGAAAAAAAAATAAAATTTTCATTCCAATTAACAAAAAATCTTTGACATTGAGATCACAAGATATAAAAAAAAGCTTCCATGAATCCGCTAGTTTTGTAATTTTTAAAAAATCTCAATTATATAAAAAGTATAATTTTAAATACTATGGTTATGAACTTAAAAAAAAATATGCGATTGACATTGATACAAAAGAGGATTTAGACATTGCTAGAGCATTACATAAATATAATAAGGTTAAAATTAAAGGTTAAATTTTGTGATATCAAAAATACCATATGGAAGACAATACATAGATAAAAATGATTTATCAAAAGTTTCAAAATCTTTAAAACAACCATTAATTACAACAGGCAATTTCGTAGATGATTTTGAAAAAAAATTAAGAAAATTTTTTAAAGTAGATAATGCTTTTGTTTGTAACAGTGGTACATCTGCATTGCATTTAGCTTTTTTAGCATCAGACATAAAAAAAGGTGATGTTGTAATAATGCCAGCAATAAATTTTATTTCTGCTTACAGTATGTGTAAATTAATAGGTGCAAGAATTTATTTGTCAGATGTTGATCCTAAAACAGGACAAATGACACCAAAACTTTTATTAGAGTGTATTAAAAGAAATAAAATAAGAAAAATAAAAGCATTCATAACAATGTATATGGGAGGATTTGCAGAAAATATAATTGAATTTCACAGAATAAAAAAAAGATTTAATTGTTTGTTTATTGAAGATGCGTGCCATGCTTTTGGAGCGAGTTATATATACAAAAAAAAACTAATAAAAGTTGGAGCTTGCAAACATTCTGATATTTCCACTTTCTCTCTTCATCCTTTAAAACCAATAACAACTGGTGAGGGAGGTATAGTTACAACAAATAATAATTTATTAGCAAAAAAAATAAAGCAATTTAGATCTCATGGAATTATAAGACATTCAAAATTTCATTGGAAATATGATATATTGAGTTATGGTTTTAACTATAGGTTAAGTGATATAAATTCAGCCTTGGGAATTTCACAACTAGAAAAAATAAGTTTTTTTTTGAAAAAAAGAAAAAAAATTTATGAATATTACAAAACAAAATTAAATAATTATAAAAATTTAATCAATTTTCCTAAATATAATGAAAAAAATAAACCATCATATCATTTGGTTTTAATTAGCATTGATTTTAAAAATCTGAAAAAAAATAAGGATGATTTCTTAAAATATCTTTATAAGAATAATATTATATCTCAGTTTCATTACATTCCTATTTACAATTTCAAAACATTTAAGTCAAAAAAAAAGAAATTAAAAAATTCTGAAGAATATCATGCATCAACATTGAGTATACCAATTTACCATTCTCTTAAAAATAAAGATCAAAATTTGATTATAGATGTTATTAAAAAATTTTTTAAGTATAGTAAAAATTAACAAATGATATTAAAAGTGACGTGATGATAATAAATAAAGATTACTTTAAAAACAAAATTCTCCTAATTACCGGCGGGACAGGTTCTATTGGTAATGCGATAATCAATTATTTTATAAAACATAAAATTAAATTAAAAAAAATAATTATTTATAGTCGAGATGAGTGGAAACAATATGAAATGGAAAATAAATTTAGATTTAATCATAATCAAAATCTAAGATTTTATATAGGTGATGTGAGAGATAAAGATAGATTAAGACGTGCAATGGATGATGTTGACTTAGTAATACATGCTGCAGCACTAAAACAAGTTGATAAAGCAGAACTTGACCCTATGGAGGCAATAAAAACAAATATTGAAGGAGCAAAGAATGTTATTGACTGTTGCTTGGATGGTAAAGTTAGTAATGTTATTGCTTTGTCTACAGATAAAGCTTCGTCACCAATAAATTTATATGGAGCAACAAAACTTGTATCAGATAAATTATTTATCTCTGCAAACAATATTAAAGGAAATAAGAAGATAAAATTTTCTATTGTAAGATATGGAAATGTATTAAATAGCAGAGGGTCAGTTCTTCCTTTGTTTCAAAAACAATCTAAGAATAATTTATTTACTATAACAGATCTTAAAATGACAAGATTTTTAATAACATTAGGACAAAGTGTAGAACTAATTTTAAAATCAATGCAAAATAATCTAGGAAGTGAAGTTTTCATACCAAAATTACCCAGTTTTAAAATTATTGATTTAGCTTACTCATTAAATTCTAAGGCAAAATTTAAAATTATTGGAATAAGACCAGGGGAAAAACTACATGAGGAACTTATTTCGTTTGATGATAGCAATAATATTATTGAACAAAAAGATTTTTATGTTCTTATAAATCCTTTTTCTACAAATGCATCTCTAAAAAATTATGAAAAATTCTATAAAAGAAAAAAAATTAATAAACCTTTTCAATATAATAGTTATGATAATGAAATTTATCTTAATAAAAAAGAAATTAAAAAAATCTTATCAAAATTAAATTTTGATGAAATATAAAATTTAAAGATGAAAAAAAATATCTATGATAAATATCTTTTTAAAACTTTTGAAGAGCATTCTAGAGTATTAAAAAAAACTCAAATTGCTATTAAAAATGGAATAAAATTATCTAGTGAGATAATTGTTAAATCATTAAAAAAAGGTGGAACAATTTTTTGGTGTGGAAATGGAGGCAGTGCAGCGGATAGTCAGCATATTGCAGCTGAGTTTGTTGGTCGCTTTAAAAAAAATCGAAAGCCACTAAGGTCCATAGCATTAACTACTGATACATCCATTTTAACATGTGTGTCTAATGACTATAGTTTTGAAGAAGTATTTTCTAGACAGATAGATGCACTTGGACGTAAAGGAGATGTTTTGGTTGCCATATCAACTTCTGGGAATAGTAGAAATGTTAAGCGAGCAATTATTCAAGCTCAAAAGATGGGTCTAAAAACAATTGGTCTTTTAGGTAAAAATGGCGGAACTTGTAAAAATTACGTAGATGTGCCATTGATAATTCCCTCAAATAACACTGCACGTATTCAAGAAATACATATATTGATTGAACACTTACTATGTGAAATTATGGAACATAAATTAGGACTAGATTAATAAATGTTTATATCAGCAGAAATAGGAATAAATCATAATGGCGACATGTCAATTTGTAAAAAACTTATTGATGTAGCAGTCAGTGCAGGTTGTGATGCTGTTAAATTCCAAAAAAGAGATATAGATCAAGTTTATACTCAAGAATTTTTAGACTCTCCTAGAGAGAGTCCTTGGGGCACAACTCAAAGAGACCAAAAAAAAGGCTTAGAATTTGGCAAAGAGCAATATGAGGAAATCGATAAATATTGTAAAAAAAAAAATATAGAATGGTTTGCATCAGCTTGGGACTTAAATAGTCAGGAGTTTTTAAGACAATTTAACTGTAATTATAATAAAGTTGCTTCAGCAATGATTATATACGAAGACTTACTTAAAAAAATTGCTGAAGAAAAAAAGCATACATTTATTTCAACTGGTATGTCTAATTTAAATGATATAAAAAAAGCTGTAGAAATATTTAAGTCAGCCAATTGTCCATTTGAGTTAATGCATACAGTGTCTACTTATCCAATGAAAGATGAAGATGCAAATCTTAACATCATAAATACATTAAGAAAAAAATTTAATTGCAATGTAGGTTACAGCGGTCATGAGGCTGGTCTTGCTATTTCCTACGCAGCAGCAGCTCTTGGAATTTCATCTTTAGAACGTCACATTACATTGAGCAGGGCTATGTATGGATCTGACCAAGCCGCTTCAGTTGAGCCTAATGGATTAAGACAACTCGTTGGTGGCGTGAGAAAAATAGAAAAAGCAATGGGAAATGGCGAGAAAAAGATAATCGAAGCAGAAAAAATTATTGCAGAAAAATTAAGAGGTCATCTTTTTTAAAAAAACTTAATTGATAAAATTACAAAAAAAAATTTTTTTAAGAATTAAATTTGAAAATTATTTAAAAAAAATAACACTATTAATTTATTAAAGTTGATGAATAAAAAAACAGGTATTATGCAAGGTAGACTATTGCCGAAGTATAAAAATAGATATCAAGCTCATCCCATTGGATATTGGGAGAATGAATTTCCAATTGCATCAAAATTAGGTCTAGACTCAATCGAGTTTATATTCGACTATAATGATATTGAAAAAAATCCATTACTTAATACCAGTGGTA
>CACJED010000031.1 GCA_902592285.1 uncultured Pelagibacteraceae bacterium
TTATGCCCAACTGAATTTAATTTATTTGGACCAATATCAATTACAGTATTACTGATACCATTTTCATTATATCCTTCGGTAGTATCCCAATAAGCAACAATACTTTCTTTTGGTGGCATTTCACCAACTTTCATTTTATCTAATTGATCTTTTGATAAAACTTTATTACAAACACCATGCCTATCTACTTTTCCTGCAAATGTTCCAGAGACAAAATCACCTCTCAATTCATGATTATCAATTGCTCCTGCAACTATAAAAGGTGTTCTAGGATTATTTTTTTGTTTGAATCTAAAAGTTGTTTTTGTATGAGACCTATAGTCGTAAGGAACAACTTTTCCAAGTAATGAGTTATATCTATTAACTACTCCCTCTTGATATAAAGTTGCTTCTTTTGTTTTATAATTAAATGTTGCAGCTACAAAATACCAAATCTTTTTAACCATTGGTAATTCAGAAACTAAATAGTCAACCTCTTTACCATCACCAACTACTAATTCTAAATGGCCGTCTTTATTTATACCTATTCCATAACCTTCATTGGTTTTATTATTCCATCTACAAAATATCCACTGATGAGCTCCAGTATGAGGTGTTGATGGATTGATATATCCAAAAACTGTAAAATCTCCATCGATAGCAAGATGATTATTTGGATCTTCAACTTTTAAAAATGAACCAAGCTGAGTAAATTGTTTTTTTACATTCCAAACACCATTTAGTTCACAATCCACTTCCTCATCCATATATCCAGGTCCATTAGGATGCTCATCTCCATGTATTAATCTTACTAATTGTGCATTTGCAGTTTTAGTTCCATCTGCAGATACATGAAAATCTATTTTATCTCCTGGTTTAACCGAGAGTTTATCTGTATATCCAAATACTTTTATTTCTGCCATTTTATGCCTCCATTAAATCTTGAATTCTTCTTAAAAACAGCCCATGATACGCAGCCTCAACCGTATCATATATTTTGTCTTCAACAAGTCTAGGCGATCTGCCTCTAACTCCTGAAAGAGCCATTATTTTATATTTTTTAAAAGGAACTTCACATTTCACCACATATTTATCATTCATAGCACCTCTTCTAAAATAATAACAAACTCTTTCTAAAGCCTCACTGTGCTGTCCTAAAGGTTTTTGTTTATGCTCTTCAATTATCTCATCGCAAATTAGAGTTTTTAAAAACTCTCTTTGCATTTTATCATATCTTTTTCTGTATATTTCATCTTTATTATCTATCTCAGTTGCTTGCTCTGGTAACATTTCTCCTCCTCTTTCTAATCTTGATGATCTTGCTTCACCTTTCTTTTTATCTCTCCAATCTCTAAATTGTTTTCTTATTCCAAATAATCCATTTTTCAAAAAAAGAATTGTAAACATCATTATCAATCCTATTATGATATATCTATATGGACCGAGTTCTACTAGAACTCTATCTAAAACAACTATAATTAAAGTACCTGCTACTGCACCATCAGCTCTTCCAATACCACCAATTGTAATCATAGCTAATCCCATGATTACTGTATGAAAAGAGAATATATCAAATGCACTGCCTCTATAATAAGCAGCATAAAATCCTCCTATAAATCCTAATGCGATTGATGATATTAAAAAGACAGTAACTCTTGCCCTTTTATAGTTAACACCTGATGCTTCTGCAAACGCTTCTTTTTTTTCAGGCGCTAATTTTAGAATTCTACCTATTCTTTTGCCATCTACAAATCTAAATAAAAAAAGTGCTGCAATTAATAATGCAAACCCGGAGTAATATTGTACAATAGTTTGGGTCATAGGTTCCCAGTTATCATTAACAAAAGTGTCAGCTCCATACAGTCCACCTGATGCAGCACCAAATGCATGTGAAGTTGTGATAAATACTCTACAAAGCTCGTTAAGACCTAGAGTTAAAAGACCATAATAAAATCCATCTAATCTTAAAGCGGGTAGGGCTATAATAACTCCAAAAGCTAGCCCAACAAACATACCAATCATAGGCAACATCCACCAAGGTAAGCCTAAATTTATTGATAACCATGTAGTTAAAAATGCTGACATTCCAACTATAGCATATGTAGCCAAAGAAAATATTCCTGCAGTTCCAATTACAAGTGTCCAACAAAGATTTATTGATGCATAAATTCCAAAAATTCCTCCCGCAGTTAGCAAGCTATTTTTATAACCATCTGGTAAAATAAAAGGCATTATTGCTAGAGCTAGTAAACTTAAAAACCAAAATATTGGTCTCTTATCTTTTCTAATTTTTTCTGGTTTAAGACTTTTCCTATTATATACACCTTGTGTCCATAATATTGTTCTTCTAGTTGGCCACCATCTGAGTCTATTCCAAATTTTTTCACCATGATTGCTTGACTTATATTCGTAATGGAATCTTCCGATTTTAGTTGTTGGCACTTTAAATGCTTTAGTGTCTCTCCAAATTTGATGTGGATTCTTCCATTCAGGTGTTGGAACTTCGTGATTACCACCTTTAGCTCCCCAGACCGCCAATGGATTTTTCCAAGTTTTTCTTTTTTTTGTCTTGATATCGCTCATGCTTCTCTCGCTTTATCTAATATACCGGCAATTCCTCTAGGCCTGATGATAAGAACAATTATAATTAGTGCAAATTGAGTCATTAAAACATATCTTCCACCCAAAAATTTTGTAGTTAGTGCTTCATTAAATCCAAGAATAATTGCAGCAATAACAGCTCCTCTAACACTTCCTAGTCCGCCCATTAAAGCAATACTTACACCTTTAATCATTGGTGTTAGACCACTAAATGGAGAAAGATAATATGTTTGAGATAGTAATGCAGCAGAAAGACCAGTCATAGCACCAGTTACTGCCATTACATATATTCCTGTTTTTCGCACTCCAATCCCAACAATACTTGCAGCATGAGGGTTCATCATCATTGCTCTAATTTCTAATCCTCTTCTGCTAGATTTCATCCATTTTACAACAATTGTAAGCATTAAAATTGACGAGCAAATTATTCCAATTTTGTCTGCAGTTAGTGTGACGTCTAAAATTTTAATTTTACCATAACCAAAAAATTCAGGAAGAAGTTTTGCTTTTGGCCCAAAATTTTGAAGTAAAATTTGACCACCAATTAAACTTACAGCAAGTGTTCCTATCATTCCCCTAATTGTAAAGTTAGGTTTATCGTGCACTGGAATGAACACAATGAGACAAACCATAATACCTCCAATTATTCCTGCTGCTATGCCCATGAACATCACAAAAATTGGTTCACCGTATATATGTCTTTCAGCTAGCCATGCTCCATATCCAGCAAATGAAAATATAAAACCATAACTTAAATTCAATAAACCTAATGCTGACCAAGTTATAGAAACTGCAACAGCAATTAATCCATAAATTGATGCAACCGTTATTCCGTTAATAATTAAAAAAATTATATCGTTCATAAATTAGTTTTTTAAACCCATTGATAGAGAAGATGATGCCTCTCCTTTTAATTTGCCAGCATGCATACCAATAATTCTATCTACCTTTCCTTCTAATAATGCTACGTTTTGTTCAGCTATAATCATCGCAGAGTCTTTTAAATCAATTTTTAATAAAGCTTCTAGTACACCTTTTCCAATTTTTGGTGCTAATCCCAATGTTGGTTCATCAGCCATATACAGTTTAGCTTCAGACATCATACCTCTGCCTATAGAGACCATTCTTCTTTCTCCTCCAGAAAGTCTTCCTACAGGAGTGTGAATTAATTTTTTTAAAGGCTCAAAAATTTCTAAAATTTCCTCTCTTTTTTGTTTTCTATTTTTCCAGGATTCAGAGGTGAATGCACCACTATCTAAATGTTCTTCAACAGTAAGACCGTGAAAAATTTCATCTCCTTGAGGCATAATTGCTAAGCCTTCCTTAACAACTATATGGGTATACCTTCCTGGTCCTTGACTTCTGGTTCGACCAATTTCTTTGCCACTAATTTTTATTGAGCCTCTTTGCCAATGAGTAAGTCCTGCAATAGCATAAAATAAAGTTGTCTTTCCGTGTCCATTTAATCCTACAATTCCAACACGCTCACCAGATTGAATTATAAGATCTAAATCGTGAATTACTCGTAAAGGACCATAACCTGCTGACAAACCTTTTATTTCTAAAATATTACTCATAAAATTTAACCTTCAAAATAAGCCTCTTTTACTTTTGGATTATTAATAATATCCTCTAAATTTCCTTCTGCAATAATTTCACCAGCATCCATTACAACAACTCTGTCAGCAATCGTTTCTAGCAATTCAATTCTATGTTCTACAATCAAGACTGCTATGTTCATTTCTTTTGATAACATTCTTAACGTATTATCTATTTCATCTATTTCTGCATTTATTAAACCAGACGCTGGTTCATCCATTAAAATAATATCTGGTTCTCTCATTAGAACACTAGTCATCAAAAGTTTTCTTCTATTAAATGTTTCTAATTTTGTATTAGCCATATCCCAGCTAACTTTAAATTTTACTAAATCAGCTGCATATTCTGCATCAGTGACAGGCAAATAAGGTTTTGTTGATTGTCTTGCAGCTTTAAGAGTCTCGCCAACTGTTAGCTCCTCAGGCACCACAGGAGTTTGGTAAGTTCTTCCAATACCCATTCGTGCTCTTTCGTATAAAGGTTTATCGTTTATGACTTGATCTTTATAAATTACGTCACCAGTTTTTTGTTTATATCTTCCTGATAAAATTTCTATTAAAGATGTTTTACCTGCACCATTAGGACCAATAATACCCAAAACTTCACCAGGTTTTATATCTATATTAATGTTTCTTAAAATTTCTCTTCCGCCTAAATCTATACTAATGTTTTTGCAGGAAAAAAAATTTTTAGCCAATTCTTTATTCATACAACATCATCTAATATTTGGATTTACGTAAAAAGGGGGCGAGTAGTCGCCCCCTTTTTAAAATAATTTAACTAAATCCTACCACCAGTCACAGCCCTCTAATTTAGATTGGCTGTAAGCATCTGGCCATATGATCCTGTGTTGAACATTTTGAACTTGAACGAACAATTGTCCCATTCCAGTCTCATGTGAATCTGATTGATTTCCAAAACCATTATCTGGGTAATGTAAAGCTTCCTGATATTCATTATTCATGTCCATCATTCCACAAACACCTCTAAATGGATTTGTTCTTATCCAATCACAATTTTTCTTGAAGTCAGCATCATTAAGCCCAAGAGCTTTTGTTGCATTCCAAGAAGCAGCTAGATAATTCACAATATCATATCCATTACCAGTATAGACAAGTCCCATTGTATTCTTTTTATATGTTCCAAATTCAGGGAATCTTTTTAGATAATTTTTTCTAAAATCTTCTCCCATTTTGTCTCCATATATTCCAAGAACTGTGCTCCAACAGAAACCTTCCATTGCTCGTCCCCCAAGCTCTAAGAATTCAGGTTGTGAAGCACCATACTGTACATACACTAGTGCTCCTGGTACTGGATCAGCTCTGAATTGTTTACAAAAAGCAGCTTCTTCAGCGGCCATCCAGTGATTACACATGATTGCTCCTGCTCCAACTTTTTTCAATTCTTGAATTACAGGTCCCCAATCATTAACTGGATATTGTATTTGAGTATCACCAGCTAATTCCCAACCAGATTTTGCTAAAGACTCTTTAGCAGCTTTTAAAATGGTTTGGTTATAACCAGTTTGTTCAGAAATAATGTGAACTTTATTATTCACAGGTTTCCATGTTCCAGTTGCTTTCATTGCATCCAGCCACATCGGATAAGTCCATCCATAATTTACCTCCGAAGGATCTGTTTGCAAAACGTGACTATACTTCGTAGGATTCTTTTTGAATTCCTCAGTAGCTAGTCTTTGCGTATTTCCCTGTAAATATGGAGCTTTCCATTTTGCAGAAGTATCCATTCCTGGAATAGGCGCAAATGTAAATGCATTTGAAATTGCATGAACTTTTTTGTCTATACACGCTGCAATAGCAGATTGAGTACTTTCAGCAGATAGTTTGTCATAATCAGGAACGAAAGTTTTTAATTCTCTTCCCTGAACTCCTCCTTTGGCATTTATTTCTTCAATTGCCATTATTGTACCATTCAAGTGATCTTGATCATCAGCTACTCCGTAAGGTGTTGATAATGATGAAGGCACTCCAATGAGCAAGTGGTTTGATGCATCAGCTTTTCTAACCCAAGGCATAGGTAAAAAATTAGAAGCACCAGCTAATAAA
>CACJED010000032.1 GCA_902592285.1 uncultured Pelagibacteraceae bacterium
AAGTTTCATTTCAACCATTACGATTCCTGAATTGAAAAAAATGATAAAAGTTAAAGCCGATATTATAAGAGCAATACCATTACCGCCTATATCTTTGAAAAAGGGGCCAGTTCCAATTTATCCTCCAAATAAAAAAGTAAAAAAATTTTTTGATAAAATTGGATCAACTGTAGAGATTAAAAATGAAAAACTATCGATTAATTTTTGGTCGACTTCAGGAATGATGGCTTCGTATTATGAAATATTAAGAATAATGAGTAATTGGTTAGTTAGCAAAGGCATTAAGAAATTAGATGCTCAAAAGTATATTACTTCATTGTTTTTAGCTTTATCTGAAGATGCAGTTGTAAATTCTAAAAAAGATTTAAAATATTTGGTAAAGGAGTCTCAAACACCCAAAGGATTAAATGAACAAGGTTTAAAAGAAATGATTAAAAAACGTGTTTATAAATCTGTTATTAATACTTTAAATAGTATTCATAAAAGATTAAATAAGTAATTAATGTCTGAAAACATTTTAGAAATTAATAATTTATCAAAGTATTTTGGAGGATTGGCTGCAGTTTCTGATTGCTCATTAAAAGTTAAAAAAGGAACTATTACAGGCATAATTGGCCCTAATGGCTCAGGAAAAACAACTTTATTTAATTTAATTGCTGGAAACTTAAAGTCATCATCAGGAAATGTTTTGTTTAATAATGCAGATATTACTGATGTACCATCTTATGAGTTATTTTCTAAAGGTTTACTAAGAACTTTTCAAATAGCTCATGAGTTTACAAATCTATCTGTTCTTGAAAATTTAATGATGGTCCCAGGCAATCAATCTGGAGAAAAATTAATGAATGCATTGTTAAAGCCTTCATTAGTTGCAAAAGAGGAAAGTCAAATTAAAGAAAAAGCTCTAGAAGTAGTTGAATTTCTAAAATTAGCTCATTTAAAAAATGAATTAGCTGGAAATTTGTCTGGTGGTCAAAAAAAATTGTTAGAATTAGGAAGGACAATGATGGTAGATGCTAAATTAGTTTTATTAGATGAGGTAGGTGCTGGAGTTAATAGAACTTTACTTAAAGATCTCGGTTCAGCTATTGAAAAATTAAATAAAGAAAAAGGATATACTTTTTGTATGATTGAACATGATATGGATTTTATAGGAAGATTATGCGATCCAGTAATTGTTATGGCAGAGGGATCTGTTCTATTTGAGGGATCGGTTGAGGATGCAAAAAAAGATGAAAAAGTTATTGAAAGCTATTTAGGCAGAGGTTCAAAATTAAAAGGATAATTAACAATGGCATTTTTTGAGGGCAATAATATGACAGGTGGTTATGGAAACGGCCCGGATATTATTAGCTCGTGCTCTGTAAATGTTGAAAGAGGAGAAATAGTCTCAATTCTTGGTCCTAATGGTGCTGGAAAATCTACAGCGATGAAAGCAATGTTAGGTTTGCTAAATTTAAAATCAGGATCTGTAATTATTAATGGAAAAGATATATCAAATCTTTCTCCTCAGGATCGAGTTAAGGAAGGCATCTCTTTTGTCCCTCAAACAAAGAATGTTTTCGCAGGAATGACTGTGGAGGAAAATTTAGAAATGGGAGCCTTCTTAATCAATAATGATTTTAATTCAGTTATTAATGAAATTTTTGATTTATTTCCAATACTTAGAGAAAAAAAAAATCAGTTAGTTGGAGAGTTGTCAGGAGGACAAAGACAGCAAGTTGCACTTGGTAGGGCATTAATGATAAAACCCTCAGTTTTAATGCTTGATGAACCTACAGCTGGTGTTTCACCAATTGTAATGGATGAATTATTTGATCATATAGTTAAAGTTAAGAGGACTAATGTTGCTATTTTGATGGTCGAGCAAAATGCAAAACAGGCATTAAATATTTCTGACAGAGGTTACGTTTTAGTTACAGGTGAAAATCGTTACTCTGGGACTGGAGAGGAATTATTAAATGATCCAAGAGTAAGGAGCTCTTTTTTAGGTGGTTAACATGGATTTCTTAAATGCAATTATTCTTTTATTAAATTATATTTTTGTTCCAGCTCTTGCATACGGATCTCAATTAGCACTAGGAGCAATTTTTGTAACGTTAATTTATGGAATTTTAAGATTTGCTAACTTTGCAACAGGAGACATGATGTCTTTTGGGACAATGTTTACTATCTTATTCACTTGGTATTTTCAATCAGTCGGTATTGGTCTTGGATTATTGCCTACAGCATTATTAGCAATTCCATTTGCCGTAATTTTTATGGTTGGATATATGCTTTTGATTGATAAGTTTGTTTTCAAATATTATAGAACAAATAAAAGCCCTCCAGTTCAATTAGCAATGGTTAGTATTGGTGTGATGTTTGTAACTCAAGCGGTAGTTAGAATAATAATAGGACCTTCTGATAGAAGATTTTTTGATGGTGAAAAGTTTTTAATCAGAGCTGGGGAGTTTAAAGATATGACTGGTTTGAATGAGGGTTTAGCTATAAAATCAACTCAAGTTATCACAATCTTGGTTACTGTTATTCTTGTTTCAACTCTTTTTTGGTTTCTTAATAAAACTAAAACTGGAAAAAGTATGAGGGCTTATTCAGATAATGAAGATTTGGCATTACTATCAGGCATTGATCCAAAAAAAATAGTAATGATAACTTGGATTATAGCTGGAATTTTAGCGACAATTGGAGGTGCACTTTACGGTTTAGATAAGAGTTTTAAGCCTTTCACATATTTTAATAATATGCTTCCAATATTTGCTGCTGCAATTGTTGGAGGAATAGGAAATCCTTTTGGCGCTTTTTTGGGAGGTTATGTAATTGCTTTTTCAGAAATACTTTTAACATATGCTTATAAGAAATTTTTTATGTATGTTTTGCCAGAAAGTATGGAACCAGATGGTTTAGTTCAATTGCTTTCAACTGATTACAAATTTGCAGTATCATTCTCTATATTAGTAATTGTATTGTTATATCGACCATCAGGAATATTTAAAGGAAAGGTACTGTGAGAAAAAATTTAAATGTAATTGCAGCTTACAGTATTATGATGGGATTGATTATTCTTGTTGGTATATTCCAGTCTTGGAATATTGCCTTATCGATATTTAATCTTTGTTTAATATCAGCTGTTATGACAATGGGAGCAAATATTCAGTGGGGTTATGCTGGTTTAATTAATTTTGGAATAATGGGCTATACAGCTTTAGGTGGTTTGGCTGCAGTTTTAATTTCTGTTAATCCAGTACAAGAAGCATGGAGCGTAGGGGGTTTAAATATTTTATTTAGTCTATTTTTAATTATTGGGATGGTACTAGCAGTCCGATATGTTTTAAATAAATACGAAAAATCGAAAACTAGAACTTATATTATTGCTGTAATTATTATTTTAGGAATTATCATAATACGATTTGTATCTGAGCCAGGAATTGAGGCAATTGAAGAAGTAGATCCTGCAAAAACTGGTTTCTTAGGAGGTTTCGGTTTACCTATTATTTTTTCTTGGATAGTGGGAGCTTTATTTGCTGGTGGATTAGCATTTGTAATAGGTAAAATTGCCTTGGGTCTAAGAGCTGATTACTTAGCGATTGCTACACTATTGATATCAGAAATTGTCATTGCAATTATTAAACACGAAGATTGGCTTACAAGAGGAGTTAAAAATGTTATTGGATTAAAACGTCCTGCACCTTATGAGGTAAATTTACAACAAACAGATTGGTTTATTGATTTGGTAGAAAAATTTAATTCAAGTAAATTAAATTTAATTTCAGATTTTGCTGAAAGACAAGCTGCTCTAAATCAATTTGTAATTGAAGGATCATCAATTTTTGTAAAACTTTGTTACTCAGGATTATTTTTAATTGTAGTTATCGCTCTATTAATTTTAACACAAAAAGCTCTTTATTCTCCATGGGGAAGAATGATGAGAGCCATTAGGGACAATGAAGAAGCAGCAAACGCTATGGGCAAAAATGTAGTAAAACAACATTTATTAATTTTTGTTTTAGGATCGGCGATAGTTGGAATTGCGGGAGCAATGTTAGTAACTCAAGATGGATTATTTACTCCAGGTAGCTATAGACCTATGAGATATACCTTTTTAATTTGGGTAATGGTAATTGTAGGTGGAAGCGGTAATAATTTTGGTGCAATACTCGGCGGTTTTGTAGTTTGGTTTTTATGGATTGAGGCAGCACCAATAGGATTATATTTAGTAAATTTAACAACTGCTGGATTAGATGACTCACATTTTCTTAAAGTTCATTTAATTGAAAGTGTTCCTTATTTTAGATTTTTAATGATGGGTATAGGCTTGTTATTGATAATGAGATACAGACCGAAAGGTATACTTCCAGAAAAAATAGAAATAAAATAATCTTATGAAATATATTATATTAGGAGCTGCATTAGCATGGGCCATGTACATGGCTGATAAATATATGTTTTAATAAAAAAAACCCCAGAGAATTTCTTCACTGGGGTTTTTAAATATTAATTATATTATCTTTGTTTTTTAGTTTTAAATTTTCCGCCTTTAACTTCTTGTTCTAGGAAAGAACCTTCAGCTTCACCAACGCTAGTAAAAGTAACTCCAGTTGCACCTTCATAGTCAACTTTTTTACCTTTAGCTAATAAATCTAAACCTTTTTTAAGTTCACCTGGGTAGATTTTAGTTCCAGGGCCGTTAGCAACATCCATTACATTATTCATAATTGATGCCCTATCAGCTGAACCACCTGCTTGCATTGCCAAAACAATTAAAGCTGCTGCATCATAAGATTCGCCAGTATATGGACCTGAGCTATCGATACCGCCAGCACTTGCGACTTTAGCAAATATTCCTGATCCTTTACCAGTTGATCCTGGCATAGATCCAAAAGATTTTTTAAGATCTTTTCCAAATGCATCAACTAAAGATTGACCAATCATACCATCTGATAAGATAAATCTATCAAATGCACCAGAGTCCAATGATGCTTGAATAATACCTTTTCCACCTTGGTCTAGATATCCAATTACAGCCACTGCATCTCCACCTGCAGAAGCAAGAGTAGCTACTTCAGATGAATAGTCTGCTTTTCCATCTTCGTGTGCGTTTACAGTTGTAACTTTAATACCATGTGCTTCAACTGCTGCTTTATAAACATCAGCTAAACCTTTTCCATAGTCATTGTTTGTATAAGTTATTGCAACACTTTTAACTTTTCTATCTTTAGTTATATCAGCTAAGATTTGACCACCTCTAGCATCAGATGGAGCAGTTCTAAAGAAATAACCATTGTCATCTAGTGTTGTTAATCCAGGCGATGTTGCTGAAGGTGAAATCATTACAACACCATTTGGTACTGCAACATTTGACGCAATTGCACCAGTAACACCCGAACAATCAGCACCCATAATTGCTGCAACACCTTGTGAAATTATTCCCTCTGCTGCTGCTGTTGCTGCTGCAGAGTCTACACAAGTTGAGTCTGCTCTAATAGGTTCAATTTTTTTTCCACCTAATAGTGAACCAGAGTCAGAAGCTTCCTTAAAAGCAAGTTCTGCTGATGCTGCCATTGCTGGAGTAAGAGATTCAATCGGACCCGTAAATCCTAAGATGATCCCCATTTTAATGTCTGCCATTACTTTTGTTCCAAAAATTGAAACAAGCATAAACGCAGCGATAAATAGTTTTTTCATTATTTTCCTCTATTTGTTAACAATTTATAAAAGACAAATTAAAGCTTATTTATATAATTTTTCAATGATAAAAATTAGCGTTGATAATTGTTTTAAAGGCAATTTATCCTGAATTAAAAGTATTTTTTAAACGTTTCATTTATTGATAAAACCCCATAGTCATTTAGT
>CACJED010000033.1 GCA_902592285.1 uncultured Pelagibacteraceae bacterium
TACAAAGGGTGATCAAGTACAAGATAAAAGAGTATCAGATATAGGAGGCAAAGGATTATTTTCTAAAAATATTGAAAGAGAACTTCTCAATGGCAATATTGATATCGCAGTTCATGCCCTTAAAGATATGCCTGCTATAGAAACAGATGGTTTATCATTAAATTTTTTTCTTAAACGTAATGATCCTAGAGATGTGTTTTTAAGTCGAGATAAAATTAAACTTAGAGATTTAAAATCAAAATCAATAATTGGAACGTCATCATTTAGAAGAGAGTTTCAAATAAAAAGATTAAAAAAAGATATTTCTTGTAAACTGATAAGAGGAAATGTTGATACTCGAATAAAAAAACTTAAAGAGGGTTTATATGATGCAATAATTCTTTCATCAGCAGGTATAAAATCATTACAATTAGAAAAAGAGATTACTCAAATATTTACGACTGATGCAATTATTCCAAGTGCTGGCCAAGGTATAATATCTATTCAGTGTAGAAAAAATCACACAGAAATTACTGAATTATTGAATAAAATTAATGATAGCGATACTCAAAAATGTGCGGTAGCAGAGAGAGATGTATTAAAAGTTTTAGAAGGTGACTGTGAAACACCTATAGGAGTTCATGCGTTATTGAATAATAACAAAATTATTCTTGAGGCAGAGTTATTTTCTTTAAATGGATCGCAGAGGTTTTATGAAAAATTAATTAAAGATAAAAAAGATTTCTATAAAATAGGTGTAGAAATTGGAAAAAAATTGAAAGAAAGATCAAAAGGAAGTTATAAAAAATAATATGCATATACTTTTGACAAGACAATTTGAAGATTGCTCGAGCCTTATTTTTAGATTTAAAGAGCTTGGACATATAGTTTCTCATTTACCTCTATTAAATATAAAAAAAGTTTCTTATGATCATGATTTATTGAAGAATTGTCAAAGTATTATTTTTACAAGCTCTAATGCTATCAAATATTTAAATACAAAAGAAATCAGTAAAAAAATAAAATGTTTCTGTGTCGGAGAAGCAACAGAAGAAAAAGCAAAAAGTGTTGGGTTTCAAGATATAAATACAGCAGCGGGGAACGTAAGAAATCTAAAGGAATTAATATTGCAAAATTATAGTCCGTCTGATGGAACTATAGTTTATGTAAGTGGTGAAATTGTTTCTTCAGATTTGGATCAGCAATTAATTAACAAAGGATACGCAGTAAAAAGACTAATTAATTATAAAACAAATCACAATCAAATTTTTGAAAACGATTTTATAGAAAAACTAAAGATGAATATGCCAGATATTGTTTATATTTATTCATATAATAGTGCTCTTAGTTTTTTGAATTTTATTAAAAATGAAAAAATAGAGGGTTTGTGGAAGCACACAAATTTGATGTGTATGAGTGAAAAAACCTCATCAATACTGAATGAAATTAAATGGAAGAAAATATTTCTTTTTAATCCTGGAGAAGAGGAATTTTTGTTATATAAAATTTAATTATGGAATTAATAAATAATTTTTCTGAAATATTTTTGTCTGTATGGAATAAAGGAATCCTTGGAGTTGATATTTTTCAAATTTTAATAGGAATAGGAATATTTTTAATATTTTTAGTTTTCAGAGGATTAATAAGCAAGTTAATTATAAAGAAATTGGAAATTATTTCAAAAAGAACCACAAATAAATTAGATGATACATTTGTCCAATCTCTTACAGGGCCTGCAAGATTTTTACCCGTAGTTTTAGGTTTTTTTATTGCTAGCTATTATATGACTTTCTCAACAGAAGGAAGAGAAGTAGTAGATACAATAAATAGAACTTTAATTACAATTTTAATTTTTTGGGTAATCCACCAGATTATTGAACCTATTTCGTACATTTTAAGTGGATTAGATAAACTTTTAACTAGAGAACTTATTGGATGGATAATAAAATCATTAAAGATTTTAATTTTTATTTTAGGTCTAGCGGCAGTACTGGAATTATGGGGAATTAAAATTGGTCCAATAATAGCTGGACTCGGGTTATTTGGCGTTGCGGTTGCACTTGGTGCACAAGATTTATTTAAAAATTTGATTTCAGGAATATTAGTTTTAGTTGAGAAGAGATTTAAAATTGGTGATTGGATTTCCGTTGATGGCATCATAGAGGGTATAGTTGAGAAAATTGGTTTTAGATCAACAACCATAAGAAAATTTGATAAATCACTTGCTATAATTCCCAATTTTCAATTTGCAGAAAATGCAGTTGTGAATGTAAGTGAAACTTCGAACTGGCTTATTAGTTGGATTATCACACTCCAGTATGACACTACGGTTGAACAATTAAAAAAAATTAGAAATGAAATAGAAGATCATATTAATACGAGTGAAGATTATAATACTACAATTGGAGTAGCAGTAAGAGTTGATAAATTTTCAGATAGTTCAATAGATATGTATGTAAGATGTTTCACTAAATCAAGTAGTTGGAATAATTGGTTAAATGTTAAAGAAAAATTAGCAATTGCAATTAAAGAAATTGTGGAAAAAAATGGAGCAGCTTTTGCTTTCCCGAGCCAGTCAATTTATGTTGAAAAAAAATGATAGCAATTTTTTATCTGATATTACAGATACTTAAACTTTATTCTTATGTAGTAATAGCTAATGTAATTATTAGCTGGTTGATTGCTTTTAATATTTTAAACACTCAAAATAGACTCGTATATTCAATACTAGAGCTTACATATAGATTAACAGAGCCATTTCTTAATCGAATTAGGAGATTTTTACCTAACTTAGGGTCATTAGATATATCACCTATAATCCTTCTTTTATTGATTTGGTTTATTGAAATTTGTATGAAAATCTATATTGCTCCTTTAATATTATAGTAATTATGATTTTAATTGACGGTAAAAAAGCTGCAGCTGAATTAAGAAATGAGTTAAAACATGAAGTTTCTGAATTAAAGGAAAAGTTTAATAAAGTTCCTGGATTAACAGTAATTTTAATTGGCGATTTAACTCCAAGTCAAATTTATGTAAGAAATAAAGAAAAATCTGCGAATGAGGTTGGTTTAAAATCTGAAGTAATAAAATATCCTGATACAGTAGAAGAGAAAGTTATATTAGATAAAATTAAAGAATTGAATCAAGATGATACTGTCTCAGGGATCTTGGTGCAATTACCTCTTCCAAAACATATTGATAAGCAAAAAGTTATAGAAACTATCAATCCATCAAAAGATGTAGATGGTTTTCATCCAATGAATGTAGGAAACTTATCTTCTGGCTATGAAAGCTCAATACCGTGTACTCCTCTTGGATGCTATTTATTAATAAAAAAAATTGAACCAAATTTAAGTGGAAAAAAAGCAGTTGTTGTAGGCAGATCTAATTTAAATGGGAAACCAATGACCCAGCTTCTTTTAAAAGAAAATTGTACAGTAACAATTACTCATTCTAAAACAAAAGATTTAAAAGCGGAGTGTTTAGAGGCAGATATTATTGTTGCTGCGGTTGGTATACCAGAACTTGTGAAAGGCGATTGGGTAAGAAAAGATGCTATTGTTATAGATGTTGGCATAAATAAAACTGATAAAGGTATAGTTGGAGACGTAGATTTCGAAGAAGTATCAAAAAATGCAAAAGCTTTAACACCAGTTCCAGGCGGAGTGGGCCCAATGACAATCGCCTGTTTGTTAAAAAATACGATTGACTGTTTCAAAAGATCGCAAAATTAACATTTAATTCAATTAATTTTTTTTGTTAAGTTAGGTTATGAAAAAACCAAAATATCCATACAGAATTGTAATATTAATGGCTATTCTTACTATTCCTCCAATAGGGGCTACACAATTGGGATGGTATTTATATGATCAGCAAACTGGTTTTGATTATGGTATGATCGTTGGAACATTTTCAGTTATATTTGCTGCTTGGTTAATGTACGAAAAGAATTGGAGAGAGGAAGATGAGGATTAATTTATGGAAAAAATAATTTTTTTTGGTTTGGTAATACCAATTTTAGCATTTGTACTTTATTTAGGGGGAACAGCTATAATGAATGGTTTTAGTGCCAAAAGTGCTAACAAATCAATTGATAAAGAAGAGGAAGATATAAGTAAAATAAAAGACTCTGATGCTAGCTCAAATCAACTAAGTAACGAATTAAATGAATTGAATAAGCTCTTGAAAGATGGTGTTTTAACACAAGAGGAATTTGAAAAAGCAAAAAAAAAAATTTTAGAAAATTAATTTTTTTCCATTAACCACAGGCTATTTTTTCCAAGAAAAAAAATCTTTCCATTTTTAGGGTGTACTTTTATATCTCTTATTCTGCCGATTCTATTTTTAAAAATTATATCTTCTTTTACGTTTGCTAAATCATTAAATTTCAGTTTTCTTAGAGATTGATCTTTAAGCGAAGTAATTAAAGCATGTCCATTCCATTCACTAAACTCCTTTCCATAGTAAATTGTAATTGCACTTACCGCTATAGAAGGAACCCAATAGTGTATTGCTTTTGTAAAACCTGGTTTCCATTTAGGCCCAATAGGTGTACCTGAATAATTTTTTCCTCCCCATCCCAAAATTTTCCATCCATAGTTTTCACCTTTTTTTACTTCACCAAACCAATCACCACCTTTTGCACCATGATTACTTAAATATATTTTGTTATCGAATTGAGATAAAGTTAGACCCTGGGGGTTTCTAATTCCAATTTGATAAATTTCTGGTAGCCAACTAGATTTACCAGTAAATTTTGGATTGTCTTTTGGAATAGATCCGTCGATATTTATTCTGATAATACTTCCAGGATGTTTGGTAGGGTCTTGTGCAATCATGCCCTGACCTCTTTCACCAGCTGATGCAAATAGATAATTATCTTTGATCACTAACCTTGATCCAAAATGATATCCTGAGTCAATAGGTGGATTGGCTTGAAATATATTTTTAAAGATCAAATTATTTTTATCAAATCTTGCTTTTGCTATTGAAGTACTAGTTTTCCAATTACCTCTATTTTCAGTATATGAAACGTAAACAAAATTATCTTTGAAAAGAATATCTAATAAACCTCCTTGGCCATATTCCAAATAGTTAATATTATGGTTAATTTCAGAAATTTTTTTTGACTTGAGATCTAAAAATTTAATTTTTCCACTTTTTTCTGTAATTAATATTTGATTATCAGTAACAAATGTAAAGCCCCATGGGTCATTTAAATCAAAAATTTTTTTTAAATTTAAATTTTCAGCGAATGAAAGTGTTGCTGAAATTAAAATTAAAAATATTACAGCAATTAACTTTTTCACTTTAAGAAAGCTTAGATCTACCACCATCAACAGCAATAATTTGACCTGTAACCCACGAGCTATCATCAGTAATAAGAAATTTTGCAAGAGAAGCTGAGTCTTTTCCCTCACCCAATCTTTTTAAAGGGTGAGCTTTTGCTATTCCATCTGCTAATGCTTTATTTTTCAACATTGGCTCTGCAATTTTTGAATTTGTTAAGCTTGGAGCAATACAAT
>CACJED010000034.1 GCA_902592285.1 uncultured Pelagibacteraceae bacterium
GAAATAATAAAAAAAAATAACATTAAAAAAATTATATTTTCTAGCACTGCTGCAATCTACAAACAAAGTTTAAGTCCATTAAAAGAAAATTCAAAAATAAAAGCATTAAGCACATATGCAAAAACAAAATTATTGTGTGAAAAAAAAATACAAAAGAATAAAAGTTTAAAATCTATTATTTTAAGATTTTTTAATGTTTGCTCAGCTTTAGATAGACCTGTCCTTGGTGAATTTCATAATCCTGAAACTCATTTAGTCCCAACTATTGTTTATAAAGCAATATATAATAAAAAAATTTATATATACGGTAAGGACTTTAATACTTTTGATGGTACATGCATAAGAGATTATATTCATATAAAGGACATTTGTTCAGCAATTGAAAAATCAATTGAATATTTGTTTAATTATAATAAATCAAATTTATTTAATATTGGTAACAATAATGGATTATCAAATAGAGAAATAGTTAATTATGTAAAAAGAAAAATTAAAAAAGATTTGAATTTGAAATATGTACAAAAAAGAAAAGGTGATGTTTCAAAACTTGTTTGTAATACTGAAAAAGTTAAAAAAGTTCTTGGATGGACTGCAAAAAATTCTGATATTAAAAAAATTGTTGATGATGAGATTAAATGGATATTGAAATTAAAGAAGATTGGATTAAAAAGGAAATTTAAAAATTACCTTAATTAAAAATTGTTTTATTTGTTTTATTAAAATGAAATAAATGTTCCAATAATGATTATGCCCCAATAAGCTGATAAAAGAACTGCTACACCAGTCTTGAGTTTATTCTTTTTGATTTCTGAAGGAAGATTTTTGATTATATCTGGCATATAAATTTGAATACACCCAGTTAAAAAAAAGTCAAACTTTTATTACAAGAATTTATTTTTTTTATCAGTAAATTGTTGCCCCAAATATTTTGACAAGATCGTCCTCGACACCTAGAACAAGTCTACCTAAAAACTCTCCTGGTATTTCTTTATTAGTTACTTTAATCAAAATAGTGATATGTTCTCCTCTTCTTAAGGTCCCAAAAGGGTTATAATTCTCCTCTAAATTAACAATTAATTTGTTATTTGCCCACTGTTTCCCAAGCTCAACTTCATTAGCTCCAAAAAGCATCTGAGTAGAAAAGTCTTTAGTGAAGCCACCATAATCTTTAAGATTTGAAGATCTTACCAAATTTTCCCAAAATGGTTTGCCAATATCAAATATCTCCTTGTCCGATTTAGATAACAAATCCATAGAAATTTATTCTTTATAAATTATTTTATTAACTTAAGAGGCTTTCTTTTTTTCTTTTTCGTCAACTATGTGATAAACAGGCACTTTTTCCATTGTAAATTTACCTGTTTTAGGATCTCTTCTTGAAACTGTAAGACAATGCCAATTTTCATCATCTAATTTCATATAATCTCCTCTGTAGTAATACCCTGGCCATCTAGTTTCTTCTCTATATAATGTATGTTCTGTTACACACTGAGAAGTAAGAGTTCTATGTTTCAATTCCCAAGCTCTCATTAATTGATGATAATCTTCAGCTCCAACATTTTCTAGATCTTCTTGAAGCCAATCTAACAATTCAAGCCCTCTTTTAAGCATATTGCCATTAGTCATATAGTTAGAGGTTATTCCTCCAACATATTCATCCATAATTTTTTGTAATCTTTGTAACCCTTGAATTGGAGAAATATAGCTAGGTGAGACAGTCCCTCCTGTAATTTCATTTTGAGCAACTGTATATGTCTCTAATGGTTTATAAACTGCTGTTTTAAAATCCTCACATTGTTTATCTGAAACATTAATTCCTTCTGCCTTTTTATCTTCAATGTATTTAACTGCTGCTTTTGCAGCTAATCTACCTTCAGTAAAAGATCCAGATGAAAACTTATGAGCACTCCCACCAACAGTATCTCCTGCACCAAATAAACCATCAATAGTCAACATTCTGTTATATCCCCAAAAATATTCTGGTGGAGATAGATCCTCTGGTCCACTAACCCAAGCTCCAGAACAAGTTGCATGGGAACCCATTACATATGGCTCTGATGTAGTTAATTCTGGATTTGTGTATTTCGGATCAATATTTTGAGAAGCCCATACTACTGCTTGACCAACAGTCATACCTAAAAAGTTTTCCCAACCAACTGTTTCTAAATGTGGATCTTGAAAAGCCTCTTTTGTTACCATATGAATAGGTCCACCACCTGCAGCAACCTCTTGTATAAATGCATGATTTCTCAAACAAGTAGGAGTTGGATGATGATCTATATACTCTCCAACTAATTCTTTAGTTTGGTCATACCATTTTTTTTCGTAATTTTCGCCATTTGCATTTTGTGTGTATGTTTTCAAATGTAAAAAGTAAGCACCAACAGGTCCGTAACCATCTTTAAATCTACAAAGAACTATTCTATTTTCCATTTGTGTCATTTTTGCACCCGCAGCAATTGGTAATGCGTATGCAGAACCATTACTCCAAGGAGCATACCAAGTCCTACCCATGCCTTCTCCTACTGCTCTAGGTTTAAATATATGGGAAGCACCTCCTGCAGCAACAATCACAGTTTTTGCCCGAAAGACATGGAAGTCACCAGTTCTCATATTAAAACCAACAGCTCCTCCTATTCTATTTTCTTGTGCCTCATCCATAAGCAGATGAGTTATCATTATTCTGTTGTAAATTTTATTAGCAGATTTTTTTGCTGCTTCAGCAACTATTGGTTTATAGCTTTCACCATGAATCATAATTTGCCATTTACCTTCTCTAAGGTATCTTCCAGTTTTTTCATTTTTCATCATTGGGAGACCCCATTCATCAAACATATGAACAGTCGAGTCTACATGTCGAGCCATGTCATATCCTAGATCTTCTCTAACCATTCCCATTAAATCATTTCTCGCATATCTAACATGATCTTCAGGTTGGTTTTCATCCCACTGCATACCCATATAGCAGTTAATTGCATATAGACCTTGTGCTACAGCACCGCTTCTATCAATATTTGCTTTTTCAACACAAACAATTTTTAAATCTCTACCCCAATGTCTCGCTTCAAAAGTGGCACCTGTACCCGCCATTCCTCCACCAACAACTAATACATCACATTCTTCAAAATGAGTTTTATGTTTAGCCATTAATAATAGACTCCTTTTTTAAAAGACTCTTTTGGTACTGAAGGTAATTCTTTATTAGTATTTAATCCCTCAGGTTCACTATATAATCTTTGAGAGTTTATCTCACCTTGATTTGGTGTATCACCTTCCGCAAGCTTAGGAATAAATTTTCCCCAAGGTTTAGTAGTAATTGGAGATACAAAATTTTTTTCAGTTCCATTTCTAAATTTAATTTTCCAAGAAATAGTACCTTTCTCCTCTTCTCTTCTAACCCTAACACTGTGACCCATTGGTGCAAAATCTGCGTATCCTCTTACATCTATTGCATGATTAGGACAAGCTTTAACACAAGAATAACACTCCCAACAAAAATTTGGCTCAATATTTTTAGCACGTCTTATATTTTCATCTATGTGCATGATATCTGATGGACAAATATCAACGCAATGACCACAGCCATCGCATCTAGTCATGTATACAAAAGTTGACATAATTTTATTTTTTTCCTTTTTTTATTAACATATTAATAGTGCTTTGGCTCTTCTCTTTTTATGCCTAGGCCAAATTGCTCAGGTGCATCAGCTGGTGGAGGTAAATTATCCCTTGAACCATCAGCTTCAGCCAAATTTTTTTGTATTGCTGCTCCAGGTTTATAAAACATATGAGCAAATTTAGACCAATAAACTCCTCCAAATAAAATCAGATTAGCTGCTACAAACAACATTAAAAATAAAAATGATAAACCTATTTGGCCATTAAATTGGGTATAAGACCATGCTAATCCAAAAGTTGCACAAGCAAGTAATGCTAAAACAAACAAATCTGCTTTTATGATTCTGTACCAAGGATGTGCTTCTGCAGATACATCAACTCTTAAAAAAAACCAAAACCAATATCCACCTATACAAGTTAAGATTGCTCCAGCATGCCATAGAATAGACCAAGTTTCTGAATTTGGTTTATCTAAACCCGTATAACTAAAAACCAAAACTACACTTGATATCCAAAACAAAATTGTTCCATACATACCTAGGACATGTGCAAGTCTTCTTTTTCCAAATCCTAATTCTGATGTAGTTCCAATATCAACAACTGTTGTCTTAGCAATTATTGATGCTTTTTCTCCAACACCTAATTTTTTTGTTGCGGAAAGTTTTGCTTTTTTAGCATTATTAAAAAAGTAAGTCAGATTTTTATGATGTATCATTTGAATAATTGTTCCAATCGCAATCATCAAAACCATTGCAATAATAAAAGATTGCATTGCAAATGGTGAGATTGTCTCTGATAAAATTGAAAATGGATTATTACTTAACATTTCCGCCTTTTGTTAAATTTTGAATTAATTTTTAAGTTTTATATATAGTTGAATTCATAGTGCAACCTCAAACTAGGGTCAATTTGTCATTAATAACAAGCTATTTATTTCTTTTATAATGTTGTTTATTTGGGATCACAGACCTGACCCCTCCTTGAGGATTATCAACATCTCCTTCTCTTCGGGGAATCAAATGAAAATGACAATGTAAAATTGATTGACCAGAAACTTTTCCAATATTTGTCCCTAAATTGAACCCTTTAACTGACAAATCTTTTTTGATGATTTCTTTTTTTATAATTTGAATAAGTTCATTACAGGCAATTAATTCATCATTAGATAAATCGAAATAATCTTTTATGTGTCTTTTAGGTATAATTAAACAATGATGTTCTGTGACTGGATATGAATCATAACTTACATAAGCTAATTCATTTTCATGAGCACATCCACTTTTTTTAATATCACAAAATAAACAGGGATTATTTGGATCTTTTATTTTCATGAAATTTAAAAGAATTGCTTTTTTTTATTGCTTCTGCATAAAGTTTTGAGAGAATTTTAAATTTTTTCATATTTTTTCTTTTCCATTTTACTTCATTGATAGTTCTCACCGAAGTAACTCCTTTGCCAGAACCTAAAAGTAAAATTTCATCATAATCATATATTTTTTTTAATGAAATATCTTGTTTAGCTATTCTTTTAATTTTTGATTTAAAATACTTATATGTATTACCCTCGTAATAATCCTTTTTTGGTGTAAAAAATTTTTGATCTTTTACAAATAACAAATTTGAGGTTCCAGTTTC
>CACJED010000035.1 GCA_902592285.1 uncultured Pelagibacteraceae bacterium
TTATTTAATTTTTTAATACTATTATTGTTAGATAATAATAATGTAAGATTTATATTTTTATTCAAAAACTGATATTTTTTTGGGAAAGATCTACAAATTGCCTTGAAAAAAATATCTAGATTTCTTATTTTTTTGGACCAATTTTTCTCTTCAGATACAACTTCTATGCTAATCATTATGATTGCTGTATGCTTTAACAATCTTAGATACTAGTGGATGTCTAACAACATCGGAATGATCAAAGTCTATAACGGATATTTCGCTTAGATGAGATAATAATTTTTTTGATCTATCAAGACCTGACATATCTTTATTTGGTAAGTCTATTTGTGATGGATCTCCATTAACAACAATTTTAGAATTTTCTCCAATTCTAGTAAGAAACATTTTTATTTGAGTATCAGAAGCATTTTGAGCTTCATCTAAAATTGCAAATGAATTTTTTAATGTTCTGCCCCGCATAAATGCTAATGGAGCAATTTCAATATCTCCGATTTCAATCATCCTTTGAATTTTTTCAAAATGAAATAAATCATACAAAGAGTCGTATAGAGGTCTAAGATAAGGATCCACTTTTTCTTTCATATCACCTGGTAAAAATCCTAGTCTTTCACCAGCTTCAACAGCCGGTCTGGATAAAATTATTCTTTCTATTTTTTTTTCAAGTAACATTGTTAAGCCAACTGCAACAGCTAAAAATGTTTTTCCAGTACCAGCTGGACCAGCAGAAATTATAATATCACTTTGTCTTAAAGCCCTTACATAGTTTTTTTGTTTTTCAGACCTTGGAATTATTGATTTTTTTGGTGTTTTAATAATATCTGTTATATTTTGATTTTTAACTTTTTCATTAATCATAAATTTATCCACAGAAGATAATATGTCTTTATTTTCTATATTTCCATTGTTAATAAATTGATTAGCTAAAAACTGTATTGCATTTTTAACTATTTCATTTTTATCTGGTGTTGATTTAATTAAAATAGAGTTTCCTCTAGAATATAAATTGGACTCCGTGATTTTTTCTAATTCTTTTAAATTTTTATTAAATTCACCAACAACTCCCATCAATAAATCATTATTATGGAAAATTACACTTAAAGTATTATTATCAGAATAAACAAACTTCAAATTGTTATCAAAATTTTTTTTTGTAGTTACGCTCAAATTTTTAAGCTACCTTTTGATTTGATAGTTCAACAGCCTCACCAAATAACGTATTTTGATTACTGTTTTTAATTTTAACTCGAACAATTTTTCCAATAAAATCATCACTGCCATCAAATAATACTGACGTCATGTATTCAGACCTGCCAAAAAGCTTAGATTTATCATCAGTCCGATTCTCTACTAAAACGTCAATTATCGAACCCTCCAAAGACTTATTCATCATTATTTGATTATTAAACAACTTTTGTTGAATTATTTCTAATCTATCTAATGATATTTTTTTATCTATCATAGTCAAGCTTGAAGCAACTGTTCCTGGCCTTGGACTAAAAATAAACGAAAATGAATTAATAAATTTTATTTCATTTATAAGTTTAATTGTATCCTCAAAATCTTTGTGATCTTCACCTGGATAAGCTACAATAAAATCACTTGAAAACTGTATAGAAGAATTAATTTTTTTTAATTTATAAAATATCTTTAAGTAAGTTTTAATTGTATGTTTTCTGTTCATTAAACCTAAAACTTTATCTGATCCACTTTGGACAGGTAGATGCACCAAGGGCATTAATTTTTTTGAATTTTTATAAACATCAATCAAGTCATTTGTCATATCTTTTGGATGAGATGTTGTATAACGAATACGTTCTAATCCTGAAAGCTTTTCGATCTCCAAAATTAAATTTGATAAACGAAATTCTTCATAACTATAAGCATTTACATTTTGCCCTAAAAGTATAATTTCTTTCGAACCATTGTCTACTAATTGTTTGGCCTCATTTATAATATGATTAAATGGTCTAGAGTATTCAGGTCCTCTTGTATATGGGACTACACAAAAATGACAAAACTTATCACAACCTTCTTGTATTGTTAAAAATGAAGAAGTCTTTTTATTTTGGTTTTTAATATTATGTAGAAATTTAAATTTGCTTATCGCATCAAACTCCGTATCTTCTTGTTTTTTTCTTTTATTTTTATAATTAATAATCATGTCATTAATTTTATGATAAGCTTGCGGACCTAATATTAAGTCAATGTAAGGTTCTCTTTTTAACATTTCTTGATGTTCAGCTTGAGCCACGCATCCAACAATGATCACTAAAGGTTTTTTTTTAAATCTAAATTTTTTTTTTACTCTACCAATTTCATGATAGACTTTCTCTTTTGCTTTATCTCTAATATGGCAAGTATTCAATAAATAACAATTTGCCTCTTCATAATTATGTGTTTTTTCATAACCAATTTTTTGGACTGAATCATATATTCGATTAGAGTCATACTCATTCATTTGACAACCGAAAGTCTTAATAAAAATTTTTTGAGACATTATTATTTTTGAGATTTTTTTTTGACACCATAAAGCTCTAGTTTGTGATCAACTAAAGTATAACCATATTTATCTGCAACTTTTTTTTGCAAATTTTCTATTTCCTCATCAACAAATTCAATTATCTCTCCTGACTTGACATCTATTAGATGATCGTGATGCCCTTCGTTTAATTCTTCATATCTCGCTTTACCACCTTTAAATTCATGCTTTGTTAAAATTCCAGACTCTTCAAATAATTTTACAGTTCTATAAACTGTTGCTATGCTTATTTTAGGATCTATTTTTGAAACACGATTATAAAGTTCATCTACATCTGGATGGTCAGAAGACTCAGACATAACTTTTGCAATAATCTTTCTTTGATCTGTTAATTTTACTCCTTTAGAAAGACATTTTGCAACTATTGTTTCTGACATAACTAATTTTAACTTATATAAATCGGATTAATCAAATTTTTTTTGATGTTAAATTTATCGCATAGATTGGGAATATTTTCATATTTATTGTCATGTAAATAACCAAAATCATCAAAACTAAAGCAATAATAATCAATTTTTTTGGCAACGAATAATGCCTTTACTACTGCTAGAGAATTTCGAATTCCAGCAAAACTCCCTGGGCCACGATTAACGTACAATTTTGAAATTTTACCTACTGTCAAATCATGAGAATTAACAAAATCATTGATTAAAATTGTCAATTTTTCATAATTAGTTTTACTATTTTCATAAGTGGCACTATAAATATTTTCATTCTTAATGAGCATTAAAAATATTTTTTTATTCGCAGCATCAATTATTAAATTATTCATAATATTTTATTTATTAATTTTAAATTCTAAAGCAGAAGAGAAAAATATCAAACAATTTTCAGATGATGAGGGTGTTTTATCAATTATGTATCATCGATTTGATGAAAATGAGTATCCTTCTACAAATATCAAAATGAATGTTTTTTTAAAACATATAAAATTAATTAAAGACTTAAATTATGAATTTATTCATCCTGAGGATTTTCAAAAAAATTTTAATATTCCAAAAAGAAAAAAAAAGATACTATTAACTATTGATGACGCATTTCAATCTTTTTATGAAGTGGCATGGCCTTTTTTAAAAGATAATAAAATTCCCTTTATTTTATTTGTTTCAACTGAGCCTGTTGGAAATAATGGGTACATGAATTGGGATCAAATAAAAGAAATTGATAACCAAAGTTTTGCAATAATTGGACATCATTCTCATTCACATGAATATTTAATAGACAAAAGTGATCAAGATTTTGTTAAAGATATAGAATTAGCTGATAAAATTTTTAAAAAAGAAATTGGATATGTTCCAAATTTATTTTCTTATCCTTTTGGAGAATATTCTGAATTTATGAGAAATTATATATCAAAAAATTTTTCATATGCCTTTGGACAGCACTCGGGAGTAATTGATGTTAACAAAGAAATATTTGAATTACCTAGATTTCCAATTAATGAAAATTATGGTGAATTAGAGAGATTTACTTCAATCATAAAAACATATCCCCTTGAATATAAAGAATTATTACCAAAAGAAAAAGAGCTCAATGGATCCAATAATCCCCCAAACTTTTCTGTTGAATTTTTTGAAAATCAAAAAAATATCAAAAATATAAATTGTTATTCAAACGAGGGAAATAAATGGGAAAAATCAAATATAACTTTAAATAACAATACTTTGAGTATTAAATTTAGAGAGGCATTCTTTCCAAGAAGAGGTAGAGTTAATTGCTCTTTAAATGATAATAATAAGTGGAGATGGTTTGGAGCGCAGTTTATTATTACTAATAATTAAATTAAACTCTCTAATTCCAAACTAGATGGCAAAAGTTTTGCATTATCAAAATCTTTTAAATTATTTTGCTCAATAATTTTTCTTAAAATTTTAACATATTCTTGACCTGTCTCAGCATACTCATCTAAAAACTGTGCAAGAATAAAACTGTCTAATGACTTTCCTTCATCTCTTAGTTGTGCTCTAGCTAATCTAAACTCTCTGTATGTTTTATGAGTATTTAAATTTCTTTGATAAGCCCTAACAGATGCTTGTAATACATTAAATTTCATGACTTTATGTCCTTCGTTTTCATCAGCTTCTTTTGGTTTTAGTCCCTCACCTGACCAAGTCCATTGACCAAAAAGTGCATTACCCTCTTGAGCAAATCTTGAAG
>CACJED010000036.1 GCA_902592285.1 uncultured Pelagibacteraceae bacterium
TAACTTTTATCTAATTGCGCAGTTCCTAAAACAAGGTTAAATAATTTTTTTCTCATTCAATTTTTATTTTATATTCTTGATATTCTTTTTAAAAATTCTATCACCAGCTTTTAAATTTTTAAGAGATTTTTTTCCTAAGATAGATTTTAAATATTTTGGGTGAAGACTAAAACCTGGTCTTACAGATTTTAGATTATCCAGAGTAAATTTTTCACCTTTTGCAATTTTTTTTGCTATGTAAAGGGATCTTCTCCCACTAAAATTTTTTTTTGCTGATTCAGTTAATATTAATTTTTTTTTTCCTAATATAATTTCTATATCATTTAAATCTTTTTTGAATTTCTTTAAATTAGATAATTTCATTGAAAAATGTGAATCAATTGAAGAATTATCACTATCTACTTTAAAGTGTTTTTCAATTATTGTGGCTCCTTGAGTAACAGCAACTTTGGCTGCTAAATCTTCAATTGTGTGATCTGAAAATCCGACAGAACATTTATATTTTTCTCTAAGCAATTTGATTGAATGTAAATTTAAATCCCTTAATGGATTTGGATATGATGAAACGCACTTTAATATTGCATACTTATTATGTTTTTTTTTTATAGTTTTAACTAAAAGATCAATATCTTTAAATGTAGCAAGTCCAGTTGAAAATATTATTGGTTTTTTTGTAGTAAGAACTTTTTCTACCAAAGGTATATCTGTTATCTCTGGTGAAGCAATTTTATAAGCTTGACAATTTAATTTTTCCAAAAAATCTACAGATGTTGCGTCGAAAGGAGATGCAAACCAAGGAAATTTTTTTTTATTTAACAAACCAGCTAATTTAGAAATCCATTCCCATGGTGTATGGGCTTCTTTATACAGATCATGTAAGGTTTTATATTTTCCCCATACTCCAGTTGTTTTTACTAAAAAATCTTTTTTATTTGACTTCAAAGTAATTGTTTCGGGTTTATAAACCTGAAATTTAATAGCATCTGCACCATTTTTGATCGCATCATCGATAAATTTTTTTGCCCCACTAAATTTACCTTGATGATTGCCAGACATTTCAACAATCACTTTTACTTCTTTATTTTTTGGATTTACTATTTTTTTAAAAAATTTATCGATCATATTTTCATTTCCATTACTCGCATATTCATTTTTTTTTGTGGGTTTTTTAGGATTCTAGAAATCGATCTGTGTGATGCTAATTGAAAGCCAAACTTAGAATTTAATCGTTGAACAAATTTGTTGTCGTGTTTCATTGAAATTATCCAAATAGATTTTTTATATATTTTTTTTACAAGTTTAGATTGAATTTTTAAAACTTCATAAGCTAATTGGAGTTTTTCAGGATTATCTTTGGATAAAAACCAGGCACTTGTAACAAATTTCCCATTATTATCTTTGTTAATTTTAGTCCAATGATATCCAACCGTATATCCCCCCTTTTCAATTTTATACTTTTTAATATCGCTGCTAATCCACCAGCTAATATGTTCTGGCCAAGTTATTATTCGACTTGAAGTAGACATTAAACGGACCAATCTTTGATTTCTAGCATTTAAAAAATTTCTTATATCCAAAATTTGGCATTTTTTTGAAACAACTAAATTATTATCTTTCTCTTCATTTTTATATACTTGTCTTCTTTTATTATTTTTATAATAGAAGATTATTTTTTCTGCTAATCTTTTTGGACCTAATCCATCCAGTTCTTTAGAATTTTGAATTAATAAATCTAATAACTTTTCGTAATTTGATATAATTAATGTCCACATATCCTTAAGGATAACTCTATTTTTTTTTTCTTTACTATTTAAATGAGTTAAATGTCCTAGTGAATTCCATGAATTAACAGAGTCTCTTCCATCATTTTTTATGGGTACAGAAAAAGGAATTGCACCAGACAATATGGTCTCAAATGTTGTTGTTCCAGATGGACCAGCAACAATATCATAATTCTTTAATTTTTTTGATAAATTTTTAATAAATGGCAAAATTTTGATTTTTTTTATATTATCATATTTTCTTAAAACCTTTTTAATAAAATCTTTAGAATCTTTTGATGTACATAATATCGATGCATCCAGATCATACCTATTTATGGCTTCTAGCGACGCAACCGTGAAATCTTTAATATATTTATATGAACTCGAACCACCAGCGTGCAATAATAATTTCAACTTTTTAGGCTTATAACTTAAATTTCGTTTTCTCTTTATAATTTTTTTTACTAAAATATATTTGCTTCCAGTTAACCAAATTTGACTCGTTTTTTTTTTATTTAAATTAATTTTATCTATACTGTTATTAACTACGATATTTGAATAATGTTTTCTCGAGTGGTCATCTATAGAAACAATAAATAAACCTTTTTGAACCAAATTTTTTTCTAATAAAAAATTATTTTCATAAGAGTCTATAATTAAAATTAAAAAATTATTTTCTAATAAAAAATGGCTTATAGAATTAATTTTATTCTCACCTGAAAAAAAAATTGTTTTGAGATTTTTAGTAAATCTAACAATATAATTTCTATCTTTTTGATGAAATAAAAAAAAACATTTAAAACCTTTTTTTTCTAATTCTTGAGAGAGATTTTTCATCCTACTCAAATGCCCTAATCCTGATGTTTTGTTTAAATCACAGTGAATTGCAATTTTTTTTAACATTGTCATCTTGAAATTGGTATAAAATATAATATCATAAAATACTTTTATTATTTTAAAACAAACTAATCTAGGATAATTATTCTTTGAGCAATTTAGATAAATATAGCAAAGTTTTTATAAAAACTTTCTCGATTGATAAATCAAAACTAAAAAAATTGAAATATCAATCAATTCCAGAATGGGACTCTGTAGGTCATATGACTATGGTTGGATCCCTGGAAGATACATTTAAAATTACTCTTGATATGGACGATATTATTGATTTTAGTTCTTTTGAAAAAGGTAAAAAAATATTAAAAAAATACAAAATTACAATTTAATAGATTGAAAAAAAAAAGTTTAAATAGTTTAGAATTGCTGGATTATCAGCCTAATAGATATCCTTTTTTAATGATAGATTTTGTCACTGAGGTGGTACCTGGTAAACTTGCAAACGGTTACAAAAATTTTACAAATAATGAGTGGTTTTTTCCAATTCATTTTCCAGGACATCCAAATGTTCCTGGTGCTCTTCAGCTTGAAGCGCTAGCTCAAATGTTAACAGTAGCAATTACTACCCTGCCAGGAAATAAAGGTAAAGTGACTCATGCGATTTCACATAAAGTAAAATTTAAAAGAGAAATACTACCTGGAGAAAAGCTCGAAATAGAAACAAAAGTTTTGTCCTGGAAAAGGGGCCTCTGTAAAGGTATTGGTAAAGGAATTGTCTCGGGAAAAATTGCTTGTGAAGCAGAAATGACTATTACAATCCCTGAAATTTTAGATCAATTTATTCCTAAAAAATAATTGAAATAATGAAAAATGAGAAAACAGATATCCTTATTATAGGAGCTGGCGCTTCTGGAGCAGCTGCTGCTTGGAACTTAAGTAAATTAAATCTTAAAATTACATGTTTAGATCAAGGTCCTTTAATAAAAAAAAAGGAATATTCATTTAACAATAAGTTTCGAGAGATAAATAAATTTAAAAAGTTTAATATAGATCCCAATCAAAGAAAATTTAGTTCTGATTATCCAATAAATAGTGATAATTCACCAATTTCTATTGCAAACTATAATGCAGTTGGAGGATCAACTCTTATTTACTCTGGACATTATCCTAGGTTTCACCCATCAGATTTTGAAACAAAAAAAATTGATAAAATTGGATCTAATTGGTTGTTTAATTATTACGATCTTGAAAAGTATTACAATTTGAATGATAAAATGGTCGGAGTTTCAGGAATGACTGGGGATCCAGCATATCCAAAAATTAAAAATCTTCTCCCTCCCTTAGATATCGGGTATTCAGGAAGTTTAGTTGCTAAAGCGTTTAATAAACTTGGGTGGCACTGGTGGCCATCATATGCGGCTGTTAAAAAATCTAAAAAATATAAAAAAGGAATTAGACCAACAGCAGTTGAAATATACTTAAATAAAGCAGTTAAGAATGGAGTTATTATCAAACCAAATTCACGAGTTTTAAAAATCAAATTATCAAATAATAAGATTGCTACTGGTGTAATTTATTCAAACAAACAAAAAGAAAAAAAATTTTTAAAAGCATCATTAATAATATTAGCCTCTAGTGGTATTGGGACACCAAGAATTTTATTAAACTCAAAAAATAAATACTTTCCTAATGGGCTTGCAAATAAATCTGGACAATTAGGTAAAAATTTGATGCTTCATCCACTTGGGTTTGTTGAGGGATATTTTGATAAGTTTCTAGATTCTAACGAAGGTCCTGAGGGTTGCTCAATATACAGTCATGAATTTTATGAAACAAAAAAAAACAGAAATTTTAAAAGAGGTTACACAATTCAGCTTTTAAAATCTCCAGGACCTATCGAGGCTTTTCATTATTTAAAAAAATTTAATAAAATTAAGTTTGGTAATTCCTTTTTTACAAACTTATTTGAATATTTTGGACGAACAATTCCTATGGCAATAATTTGTGAGGACACGCCAAATAAAAATAATTTCATCCAATTAGATCATAGAAATAAAGATAATGATGGCATGCCAGGTATAAAAATAAATTATCAACT
>CACJED010000037.1 GCA_902592285.1 uncultured Pelagibacteraceae bacterium
AATAGAAAATAACAAAACTCTACTTGGTGGATAATGTGGTTCATATTCTAATTGGTTATTATCTTTAAATTTTGAATACTTTTTAGTTAAACTTTCAAAACTTACTTTGGAAGTGTGCAACATATCATCAGCTTCTTGTATAATTTTTTGAAATGCATTCTTAGCACTTCTTGCGAACGTATTTAGTTGAGAAACCATCTCACTTAGTTTCATATCGCTAAACTGTCTTTCTAAATCTTGAATATAAGATATTGCCTGATTTTTTCTTTCTGTCAAAATTCCAGAGAAACTAACTATAATTTGTTGCTCTTTTGATCCGTAACTTGAAGTAGATGCTGATGGAATATTTTTTTTACCATCTTCTTCTCCAATCTCTGCAAGTTTCCATTCTTTACAAAGTTGTTCTAAATCTAACTGAGGAAATTCAGTTGTTGTATTTGTCAAAGCATCAAGAGATTTCTTTTTAAAGATATCTGGAAATTTAAATAAAAAATTTTTAACACTCATAAAAAAGATAACTTCTTATAAAATAGATTCATTGGCAAGCTACTTAATTAGAGGATTTATTGGTAATTTTGTATTATCTAAGGTCCCAAGGGTATTCAAACTTGCTTTTCCATAGACCAAGTTTATTAATTTTCGCAAATTCTTCATCTTTTATAAATTTCTTAGAGTATTTTCTAAATGCAAAAGCATAACCTGATCTAACCATGTATGCAGATAAACTCTCACCATTTACAAAGCATTCTGCTAATATTCGTTTGTAATAATCTTTTTTTTCTTCTTCGACACATGTAACTTTATGATTACTTATTTTATCTTCTAAAATTTCTTTTGCTTTTATGCCACAAAGGAATAATAAACCTTCTTTCTCACATGTTTGTCTAATTTCTGGAGCATCAATACCAGAAAAACGATATTTCTTTTTTCCAATATAAATTGTGTCACCATCAACAATTCTCAAGAAATTTTTTGTATTTGAATTTTCAGTTTTTTTTTTGGGGTTATGGCAATGGTAAGTATTATTGCTTTTTTGATTATGGCAACCTTCAGAGTTGGTTCCTCCAGAGTGTGCTTTCGCGTTGCTACTAATTAAAGATGATAGGACCAAAACTGCTAAAAAAATTTTCATTTTAACTTAATTACTTCTTCTGGATGCTTTTTAATACGTTCTAAAGACTTTTTATCTTCATAACTTTGATATAAATTATCTATACCAGCTTCTTTCTTGATTTTTTCAAGATTTTCTAAATAATCATCGGGTCCACCGGGCATTTTTAGTTTCTGCATTTCATCACTCATCTTTTTATATTTTAAATATGTGAGTGTTGCTGTTGCTTTTTCTTTTTCATTAAGCTTTTCCCTCAAATCTTTTATTAGGTAATCTTTATCATCCCCTTCTAACTTCTCTATTGCCTCGATTGAAATTAAAGTGCTTTGAATAAATGCAAAGGTTCTATCAATAATATGTTTTTGTTTTTCAATATCCATTATTATCGAATTTAAGACTTTATGTTTGTCGTCTTTTAGTTCCATATAAAAATAATAACATTGTCCCTATAGTGTGTACAGAAATTGCTTAATCTTCTGAAACCGACAGATTGGTCACAAATAGTCTACAACAAGCTACAAAATTACAAATAGATAATTAATTTTAAATTAGCAAATCTTTTAAGTGTTGATTTATTTGACTTTTAACATTAAAAACTTCGATGTTACGAATGCCCTTGTAGCTCAGCTGGTAGAGCAATTGATTTGTAATCAATAGGTCCGCGGTTCGAATCCGTGCGGGGGCACCACTCAATTATTCTCAATCATAATCCAAGTCTTTCTGATTGAGAAGAAGAAAATGTTTTTTTCATTTTTGGACTTCTAAATTTTGAATACTTTTCAAATTTAGTATCTGAGCGTTTAAAAGTATCTTTATTTAATCTACTATCTTTAGCTAGATAAAATTGACCTTTGTGTTTTATTGTAATTTCATCTAATTGATTCATTAAATCTAAATTATTTTTTGTAATTGGGAAATCCAATGAAAGCGTATAACCCTCTATAGGAAAAGAAAGATAATTATCTTGTTTACCAAAACGTTTAAGAACTGTTAGAAATGAATTTGATTTAGAACGAGAAATTGTTTCTAGTAGTTCACGTATTCCTACTAAAGAATTTTTTAAAGGTATTACACATTGAAATTGAGCAAATCCCTTTTGTCCATATATTTTATTCCAATCTTCAATATAATCCAAAGGATAAAAAAAAGTATCATAGTCAACAATTTTATATCCCTCTTTTTTTTTACCCATTAAATAGTAAAAAAAGTTAAATATCTTTATAGTAATAGAATTTAAAATAAATGATGGAAAATTAAATGGAACTCGAATTTTAAATTTATTTTTTAAAGCTAAGGGTTTTTTTTTCATGTCAGATTTTAGATCAGATATTTCTGCGTGTTCACCAAGCATTATAAGTGATCGACCTAAGTTGTTTCCACTTGATAAACAATCAATCCATGCAACTGAATAAGTCGTATCCAAAGTCTTCTCAAATATTTCGAATGCGTGTTCAATATTTTTTGCTGGTATAGTTTTTTGTTTTATCCAGGAAGTTCTGACTGGATGTAAATAAAAAGCTACTCGAATGATAGTTCCTGTTAAGCCCATACCTCCTATGGTCCAATTGAAAAGTTCTGAATTATTTTTTTTTGAACATCTTTTTATCTCACCTTCTGAAGTGATTATATCTAGCCATTCAATATAATTTCCGAAGCTTCCATCTTTATGATGGTTTTTGCCATGTACATCGCACGCAACCATTCCACCAACAGTAACAAATTTTGATCCTGGTGAAACTTTTGGAAACCATCCTTCAGTTAAATATTTGTCAATTATCTGAGAGAGCAAAACTCCAGACTCGACAGTGAGCAAACCAGTCTGCATATCAAAATCAATTATTTTATTAAAATTTTTCATACAAATTGTATTTTGTTCACTAATCGAACTATCTCCATATGATCTGCCATTACCTCTAGCGATAGCATTATTCATTGAAATTGCTTTAGTTAATTCATTAATTGAATTAGGTGATACAATTTTAGCATTTATTTTAGGGTACTGTGCCCAGCCACTTATTTTCATAAAATTAATTAAAGTTTATTTATTGGAAAAGTAAAATCTTTTTTTTTCTTTAAAATAACTTCATTCCACATGATACTTTGAATGTTTGTACTTTTTTTTTTACTAAATCTTTCAGTATGAAAAATCTTTGATTTTATAACATCATATTTACCAGAATTTATAAAAAAGGTTTTGTGTCCATCTTTAACTTTAAAATTATAAATCTTTTCAAACTTCCAATGATGGTTTTTTACAGCAAATGAATATTTAGGAGAAAAATCTCTGAGGAATATATGGCCATTAACTTTTAAACACCAATCTAAAGAACCTATTAAACTTAATATTATGTTTCTATCAACCCAGGATAAAACATCATCTATTATTATTAAATCAAATTTTTGGTAATTTTTTTTTGTAGATACAAAGAGTTTTGAATTTAAGAATGTTTTATTTTCTAAATTAAGTTTGTAATATTTTTTGGCGTATTTGCATGCATATTTAGATGGCTCTATACCATATACTTTTGAATTATATTTCTTTTTCAAAAAAAATAAGAGATCACCAATAAAACAACCAACTTCTAAAACATTAGATCCTTTTTTTATTTTAATATGCTTTAGAATAAAATCATGAATTTCTAATTTATTTTTTCTTATTTGACCAGGTTTGGGTAAAATTGATGAATTTCTTTTAAAAAAAAAATCAGACTCTTTCTTAAAATAAAAATTATCTTGATAAATTTTTATCTGCTTTTTCATAGAATTTATTTGATAGTATCCAAGTTTTTGCCATGTTGATAGGTCCAAAATATGGGTTAAATGAAATGTTTAATCCTTTTTTTTTTAATTTATAAACTTTTTTATTTATAATCCTTAAACAATTTTTTATATCGTTATCATTAGTCATATATACAATTCTACTTATTTTTTTATTTATATTTAGAATCTTATTTTCTTTAATAATTGGTTTAAGTGATCTTGAAACTTTTTTCTTAAAACTTTCATTATTAATATTTTTTTTGTCAAACAATAATTCCAATAATAAATCCTTAGATGAAGAATTCAAATTTACTTTACTTATTCTAGATAATTCAATGAAATCTTTAGTGGCACATAAAATTTCAGAAAAATATGTGCTTAAACGTTTATTTAATTTTATAATAGA
>CACJED010000038.1 GCA_902592285.1 uncultured Pelagibacteraceae bacterium
GATATTATTATTGACCATATTCTTATCTCTCCGTTATGAATTAAAGGATAAAAAGCAATAATAAAAAATACTATAAAAAAGACTATTCCAAAACTTCGATTAGAACTTACTTTAACATCATCCATTTAAAGATTTTTGTGGTCTCATATCCTTTTTATCAATACCAGCAACTCTTACAGGTTTTTTCATAGCATCTCTTCTAAAGGGCTCACCTAACTCTTGGTTTAGGATAACTTCGATAAATGTTGTAACACCTTTTTTTTGATCTTCACAAGATTGTTTAATTGCTGAAGTAGTTTCTTCCATAGTTCTTACTGTTACACCTTTTAATCCACATGCATCGGCAACTTTTGCATAACTTAATTCAGGATCTAATTCTGTACCAATAAAATTATTATCAAACCATAATGTTGTATTTCTTTTTTCTGCTCCCCATTGATAATTTCTAAAAATAACCATTGTAATCGCTGGCCATTCTTCTCTAGCACATGAACTCATTTCATTCATACTTATTCCAAAAGCACCATCTCCAGCAAAACCAATAACAGGAGTATCAGGGCAACCAATTTTTGCACCTAATATTGATGGAAATCCATAACCACAAGGACCAAATAAACCTGGAGCTAAATATTTTCTTGGTTTTTCGAAAGTAGGATATGCATTACCGATTGCACAATTGTTTCCAATATCACTTGAAATAATTACATCATCTGGCATTCCAGCTTGGATTGCTCTCCATGCTTGTCTTGGTGACATTCTATCAGCATCTCTTTGTCTAGCCTCTTTATTCCAAACTGTTCCTTCATCATCTTCTTCATGATCTAAGCTTGACAATTTTTGTAACCATGCTGATTTAGTTTGATGAATTAAATCTTTTCTTTTTTGTCTATCTATATCTCCAGCATTTGAAGACAATTTATCTAAAATTTGTTGCGCAACTAATTTAGCATCACCACTAATGCCAACTGTAACTTTTTTAGTTAAACCAATTCTATCTGGATTAATATCTACCTGTATTATGCTAGCTTTTTTTGGCCAATAATCAATTCCATATCCTGGAAGTGTTGAAAATGGATTTAATCTTGTACCTAGTGCTAAAACCACATCAGCTTTTGAAATTAATTCCATAGCAGCTTTTGATCCATTATATCCTAATGGTCCAACTGCTAATGGGTGACTTCCTGGAAAACTATCATTGTGTTGGTATCCAGAACAAACTGGAGAGTCTAATTTTTCAGCAAGTTTTTTTGTTTCTTCGATTGCACCTCCAATTACAACTCCTGCACCTGATAGAATAACCGGAAACTTCGCATTTGATAAAAGTTTTGCTGCTTTTTCAATTGCCTCATATCCTCCACCTTGTCTCTCTAATCTAACAATTGGTGGCAATTCTATGTCGATGATTTGAGTCCAATAATCTCTTGGAACATTTATTTGTGCTGGCGCCGAACCTCTAATAGCTTTTTCAATAACTCTATTTAAAACTTCCGCCATTCTAGATGGGTCTCTTACTTCTTCTTGATAACAAACCATATCTTTAAATAAATTCATTTGTTCAACCTCTTGAAATCCACCTTGACCCATAGTTTTATTAGCAGCTTGAGGTGTAACTAATAATAAAGGTGTATGATTCCAATAAGCAGTTTTAATTGGTGTTACTAATCCAGTTATACCTGGTCCATTCTGTGCAATTACCATTGACATTTTTCCAGTTGATCTTGTGTAACCATCTGCAATTAACCCACCATTTGTTTCATGAGCAACATCCCAAAAAGTAATTCCAGCATCTGGAAAAATATCAGAGATAGGCATAAATGCTGATCCAATAATTCCGAAAGCATGTTCAATACCATGCATTTGCAAAACTTTTACAAAAGCTTCCTCTGTAGTCATTTTTGTCATTAATAGAATTCTGGGAATTTTTAAAAGTAAGAAAAAAATATTGGCTTTTACCAATTATAATTGTTTTAGTTTTATTTGGTGGATTAATAGTTTTAACCCAAGGCACAGCTGTAGCTCCATTTATTTACACAATTTTTTAAAGTGAGTTCTATATTAGGTATATCTGCATTTTATCACGATAGTGCAGCTTGTATTTTAAAAAATGGAAAAATAATTGCAGCTGCACAAGAAGAAAGATTTACTCGAAAAAAACATGATCCAAATTATCCTCATAATGCAATTGAATTTGTCTTAAAATACGCAAACCTGAAATTAAGTGAAGTAGATCAAATAGTTTTTTTTGAAAAACCGTTTCTTAAATTTGAAAGATTGTTAGAAACCTATGTTGCTTTTGCACCTAGAGGTTTTTTATCTTTTGCAAAAGCTATGCCTATATGGATCAAGGAAAAGCTTTTCCAAAAAAATCTTTTGTTTAAAAAATTAAAATATCATGATCAAAATTATAAATCTGATGAAAATATTTTTTTTTCAGATCATCATTTAAGTCATGCAGCGAGCGCTTTCTTTCCTTCACCATATGATGAGGCTGTCGTTTTAACTGCAGATGGTGTAGGTGAATGGGCAACAACTACTGTTGCAGTTGGAAAAAATAATGAATTAGAAATTAAAAAAGAAATACATTTTCCACATTCACTTGGCCTCCTTTATTCAGCATTTACTTTCTACTCAGGCTTCAAAGTAAACAGTGGTGAATATAAGCTAATGGGTCTAGCACCTTACGGTAATCCTATATATGAAAATAAAGTAAAACAATTAGTTGATTTAAAAGAGGATGGAACATTTAGGCTAAATCAAAAATATTTTAATTACGCAACTGGACTAACAATGACAAATGATAAATTTCATAATCTGTTTGGTCAAAAACCCCGTAATCCTCAAAATGAAAAGATAACACAATTTCATATGGATATAGCAGCTTCGATCCAAAAAGTAACAGAAGAAATCATGATTAATTTAGCAAAGTCTGTTCGAAAAGAATTCGGTATTAAGAATTTATGTTTAGCTGGTGGTGTAGCGTTAAACTGTGTAGCTAATGGAAAAATTCTTAAAGAAAAAATTTTTGATAATATTTGGATTCAACCTGCCGCTGGTGATGCAGGTGGCTCTTTAGGTGCAGCTTTAGCACTTTGGCATATTGATCAAGGAAATAAAAGATCGATAAACTCTAATGATGATATGCAAGGTTCTTATTTAGGCACAGAATTTACACAAGACGAAATTGAAAAAGAATTAAAATCTTTAGGAGCTAATTTTGAGACCCATAATTATGAAAATCTGATTAATAATACTGCAGAATTTTTATCAAATGAGAAAGCAATAGGCTGGTTTCAGGGTAGAATGGAATTTGGTCCGAGGGCTTTAGGTGGAAGGTCCATTTTAGGAGATCCTAGATCTGATAATATGCAAAAAAATTTGAATTTAAAAGTTAAGTATAGAGAAAGTTTTAGACCTTTTGCTCCCTCAATTCTTAGAGAAGATTTATCTGAATGGTTCGCTTTGAATGTTGATAGTCCTTACATGTTATTAGTAGCTAATATCAATTCTAACAAAAAAATTGAAATGACTGATGAGCAAAAAAAACTTTTTGGCATAGATAAATTAAATATAAAAAGATCTGAAATTCCAGCAGTAACACATGTGGATTATTCCGCTAGAGTTCAAACTGTCACAAAAAATACTAACAGCCGTTATTATGATTTAATCTCTAAGTTTAAGGAAAAAACTAATTGCCCTGTGATTGTAAATACTTCATTTAATGTGAGGGGTGAACCAATTGTAAATACACCAACTGACGCCTTTAATTGTTTTATGGGAACTGAATTAGATTATTTGGTAATTGGTAATTGTATTTTAGATAAATCAAAACAAGATCCTAATTTAAAAAAAGACTATTCTAAAGAATTTAAACTAGATTAAGCTCATTTTTTTATTTGATTAATTATTTCACTAGCAACCAATTCATAACCTTTTTTTTTATAATGACCATATAAACCTAGGTGAAATGAATTAATATTATCCATTCTATTTTGTTTGAATTGTTCCACTAAATCAATGTAATTAATGTTTAATTCTAAAACAATTTTTTTTATTTTTTTTTGATGCCTAAAATTTGCAAGTGAAATTTTGTTATTATATCGGATCCAAGAAGGTAA
>CACJED010000039.1 GCA_902592285.1 uncultured Pelagibacteraceae bacterium
TTATAATTGTAGTTGAAGGATTATTCGCTCTATGAGGGTATGCCACATGACCTTGTAATCCAAATATTTTTAATTTACCAGTTAAACTCCCCCTTCTACCAATTTTGATCATCTCACCTAATTTATTTGGATTTGTAGGCTCACCAACTAAACAGAAATTAATTCTTTCTCTTTTTTTTTTTAAATATTCAACAACTTTTTTAGTACCATTTACTGCATCACCTTCTTCATCTCCAGTTATTAATAAACTTATAGAACCATTGAAGTTTTTGTTTTCATTTAAAAATTTACTAACTGCAGAAACAAAAGATGCAATAGAGCTTTTCATGTCGTTTGCACCTCTCCCAATCAAATGACCTTTTTTAATAGATGGTCTAAAAGGGTTAATTGTCCAATCATTTATATTTCCCGGAGGCACTACATCCAGATGTCCTGCATAACAAAAGTTAGGCTCTTTAGTTCCTAATCGTGCATATAAATTTTTAACAGGTTTAAAATTTTTTTCTTTAAATTCTAATATTTTCGTTCTGAAACCTAATTTTTTTAATTTCTTTTCCAAAAATTTCATTACACCAGCATCTACTGGAGTTATAGATGGAAACTTGATTAGCTCCTTAGCTAATTGTAATTCATTTAAAGTTTTCATTATTAATCTCTTAAAAGGTCATTTATAGATGTTTTGGATCTTGTTTTTTCATCAACTTGTTTAATTATTACTGCACAATATAATGACGGTGCGGATGAATTATTCTTATCTGGCAACGATCCTGGAACAACAACTGAGTAAGGTGGAATTTTTCCGTATGTAATTTTCCCAGTTTTTCTATCAACTATTTTAGTTGATTGACCTATATACATGCCCATGCTTAATACAGAACCTTCACCAACTATAACACCTTCAACAACCTCAGACATAGCTCCTAAAAAAACATTGTCTTCAATAATTGTTGGCAATGCTTGAGCAGGCTCTAATACTCCTCCAACACCTGACCCAGCAGATATATGACAGTTTTTTCCAATTTGACAACAACTCCCTGCTCTTGCAAAGGTGTCGATCATTGTTCCTTCATCAATATATGCTCCAATGTTTACATAGCAGGGCATAAGGACGGCGTTTTTACCAACAAATGACCCTTTTCTTACAGGAGAGTTTGGCACCATTCTGAAACCTGCTTTCTCATGATCCTCTTTTGACCATCCAGCTGTTTTACCTTTTAATAAGTGAGATTTATCATACCAACTACTATAAGGACCATTTAAATTTTCCATAGGGTAAATTCTAAAACTTAGCATAATCGCTTTTTTTAAATGTTGATGTGTAACCCATACACCATCAATCTTTTCGGCAACGCGAGATTTACCATTATCTAAATCCTCGATTACTTGGTTAATTGCATTTTTTAATGATGAGTCTGAATTTTGATTTACTTGATCTTTATTTTCCCATGCTTCGTTTATAATTTTTTCTAAAGACATAATTTAACTACTTTTTAATAGCCTTATTTCTTTTAGAAATAAAGATAGATTTTCAATTTTATGAGAAATATAATCTTTATCTGAGTCTAGCTTTCCGAATTGTTCATCATTAATCAACCAAACGGTTGTACAACCACGTTTATGACCAATACTCAGATTTTTGGCAATATCTTCAATATAAATTGTTTCTTTTGGATTTATTTTGAATTTTTTAACCATTAAATCGAAAGTTTTAGCTTCAGGTTTAGGAACATATCCGGCATCTTCAATATCAAATACTTTTTCCCTTCCAAATAAATCATATACCCCAAGATGTGTTAAAATATTTTCTGCATGTTCTGCACTTCCATTAGTGAAAATAAATTTTTCCATATCTAATTTTTCTAGTTCATTTCTCATAATCTTATCTTCTTTCATAAATGATAAATCAATAGAATGGACATATTTTAGAAATTCTTGAGGTGGTATATCATGATGTATCATAAGGCCATTCAAACTTGTATTGTATTTATAAAAATAATTTGTCTGAAGTTCCTTTGCTGCCTTGATATCTATTTTTAGTCTTTCAGAAATAAATTTAGTCATTCTATTTGAAACTTGACCAAAAACTTTCTCCAAAGAGTAGTTATTATGTTTTCCATAACATACTCCGTCAAGATCAAGTAAAAGATATTTTTTTTCTTTTAAATTCATTTTCTTATTAACGTTCCAGACCCTTTATCAGAAAATATTTCCCATAGACATGAATGTTTTTTCGTACCATTGATTATACCAACTGCTGTTACACCATTGTTTACTGCATCTAAGCACGCATGAATTTTAGGTATCATTCCTCCAGTAATAGTATCATCTTTAATCATTTCTAAAATTTTTGATGAGGAAATTTCTTCTATTAAATTTTTTGTCTTATCTAAAACACCATCTACATTCGTCATCAACAATAATCTTCTTGACTTTAAAGATTTGGCAACAGCCATTGCTGCAGTATCTCCGTTAATATTATGAGCTTGATTACCTTTCCCTAAACCGAGGGGTGAAATAATAGGAATTTTTTTTTCTTTTATTATGCTTAATAAAATATCATTGTTAATTTTATTTGGTATTCCCACAAACCCAAGCTCAGGTGTTTCTGGTACTACCTCAATAATATTTCTACTTTTTGTATGTATAGAAATTGCATTTGATCCTTTTTTTTTTAAAGAATTTACAATATCTATATTAAAATCAATTAAAACTCTCTCAACTATATCTATTATTTTCTTATCAGTTACTCTTAGCCCTTTTATAAACTTAGATTGAATATTTAATTTTTCTAATTCTTTTTTAATTCGAGGACCACCTCCATGAACAACTATAATTGATAGGCCAAGTTTATTTAATATACTTATATCAGTTATAAAATTATCAAATATATTTCTATCGATTAAAACATTCCCACCGTATTTAATTACTATTAAATCATTTTTATATTTCTCAATATATCTCGTTACCTCACTTATTGGGGGACCATTTTCTGGTAATATCTTATTAAGGTTCATTAATACGTTTTTTGTAAAATTTTAAGTTGTAGTTTTTACAGTAGTTCTTTTCATAATAAACAGCTGTTGAGCCATTGTTAAAATATTGTTAATAGTCCAATAAATTACTAAGCCAGCAGGAAAAGGAGCTAATATTATTGTCAAGAACAATGGAAAGAACATAAAGATTTTTGCCTGCATTGGATCCGTAGGAGCAGGATTTAGTTTTTGTTGTACCCACATAGAAACACCCATAGCTATAGGCCAAGCACCAATTACTAAAAATGACGGAACATCGTATGGGAGTAAACCGAATAAGTTAAATAAAGAAGTTGGATCACGTTCTGATAAATCTTGTATCCAACCATAGAAAGGCATTTGTCTCATTTCTATAGTTACAAATAAAACTTTATATAAAGCAAAAAAAACTGGAATTTGGACCAAAATTGGTAAACAGCCTGACATTGGATTTACTTTTTCTTTTTTGTAAAGAGCCATCAATTCTTGTTGAAATTTCATCTTATCATTTTTGTGAAGCTCTTTAAGTCTCGCCATTTCAGGTTGAAGAGCTTTCATTTTGGCCATGCTTCTAAATGAAAAATTAGCTAAAGGGAAAAATACTAAACGTATACAGATAGTTATTGCAATAATTGCTAATCCATAATTTCCTAATAATTTGAAAAAATAGTCAATCCCATAGAATAACGGTTTTGTTATGAAATATAGAAATCCCCAATCAATTACCAAGTCAAATTTATCTATATTTAAGTTTTCAGCATAACCATCTACAACATCAACTCTTTTTGCTGCTATGATAATTTGCATTTCATCATCGATTGAGGCATTGCTACCAAGCTCAATAGGCTGACTTGCAATATAGTTTGCCCGAAATTTATCTTTATAATCAAAAGTTACTTTGAAATCCCTGTCTCTTGGCGGCACTATAGAACTTATCCAATACTTATCTCCAATACCAAACCATCCTTTGTTAGCATTTTGACTAAATT
>CACJED010000040.1 GCA_902592285.1 uncultured Pelagibacteraceae bacterium
TAATTAATTTTTTCTAGTACTGATTTCCCTATATCTGATTTCTTTGTGTTTGTTTCAACACTTTTATTTTCAGATTTTTTAATAATATTTTCAATTTCTTCCTCAACTTTATTTTCTGAATTATTAGATTTAGATTGAAAATCTTCAGGGACAGGTAATTGATCATAATCTGGAGGCATAACTAATGGATTTTTCTTTTCAACTAAAAATTCATCTGAATTATCTTGTTTTTTTAATGAAAATCCATCTCTTGCAGTCTCACATGCTGTAACTAAAAAAGCAAAAAAGAGATATATGATAAATTTCTTCATTTTTTTTTTTTAAAAATTTCCAATATAATTAATATTATAACACCTAAACTAATAAATATATCTGCAAAATTAAATATAAACCAATGGAAATTGTTTATGTGCAAATCTATAAAATCAATTACTGATGAATAATATAGCCTATCAAATATATTCCCTAAAGATCCGCCAAAAATTAATGAAAAGCTAATTTTTTCAACTCCTTTAGATTTAAAAGCTAAGATTAAAACAATTAAGGTAATTAAAATTATGATTAATGAAATAATATTATAATAAATTTGCTCATTAAATGAGAAAAGACCAAAAGCAATACCTTTATTAAAAATTAAACTAAAGTTAAGAAAAGAAGTAACAGCAAAACTATCTATACTTTCTGAGTTAAATATTTTTAATATATAATATTTACTAAACCTATCTAAAAAAAATGTTACAAAAGATATATAAAAGATAATTATATTTTTTTTTAACATTGACACTTATCCATGTCTTAAACACGGTTTTGTACTTATTTTCCAACATACAGGACATTTATTTCCTTTGGCTTGAGTTGTCTCAATCTTAATTTTATCTTGATTATATTCTTCAATTTCTGCTATTGAGGTGATACATAACTCTGCAAAATCTATATCTTTATAAATATTATATTCATCTTTATTAAGTTTAATATTTATTGAGGCTTCTAAACTTGATCCAATTATTTTTTCTGCTCTTTTTTCCTCTATACTAAGATTACAAGCATCTCTTATCTTTATTAGCCCTAACCATTTGGAATTTAAATCATTATTTTTGAAGCTCATTGGAAAATTTATAAATTTTTCTAAATGAATACTTTTTTTACTGCCAATAATTTTATAAATTTCCTCAGTTGTAAAAGATAAAATTGGCGCAAACCATCTTAACAATGAATTTAAAATAACCTTTAATATTAGTAATGTTAATTTTCTTTTTTTTGAGTCTTTAGAGTCACAATATAAACAATCTTTCCTTATATCAAAATAAAATGCTGAAAGATCAACTGTACAAAAATTTAATAATTCTTTGTATAGATTATGAAAATCATAGCTTTTAAAATATTTTTTAAAATTTTCATTTAATAAGTACATCTTATGGAGCATAAATTGCTCGAGTTCAGGAAGTTCAATTAAATTTATTTTATCTAAATCAACTTCATCATAGTCATCGTTAATATTCCCTAATAGATATCTAAATGTATTTCTGATTTTTCTATAAGACTCTGCATGTTGATCTAGTATAGAAAAGTCTATTCTTAAATCCTCTGCATAATTTGAAGAAGCTACCCAAATTCTTAAAATATCTGCACCATATTTTTTTAAAATATCTTCAGGCGCAATTACATTGCCTAGAGATTTAGACATTTTTAAACCTTTGCCATCAACAACAAAACCATGTGATAGAATAGATTCAAAAGGAGCTCTTCCCCTTGTTCCACAAGACTCTAATAATGAAGAATGAAACCAGCCTCTATGTTGATCAGATCCTTCTAAATACATTGAGGCTGGCCACTTCAGTTCATCTCTTTTTTCTAATACAAAGGAATGAGTGGAGCCACTATCAAACCAAACCTCAACAATATCGCTAAGTTTTTCATATTCCTCAGCTTTATATTTTTTTCCTAAAAATCTTTGAGGATCATCTGAAAACCAACAATCAGAGCCTTCTTTTTCGTAAATACTTGCTATGTTTTCATTAACTTCATCGTCAATCAATATTTCTTTTGTTTTTTTATTTAAAAAAATAGGCAGCGGAACACCCCAAACTCTTTGTCTTGATACACACCAATCAGGTCTGGTCTCTATCATAGATTTTAATCTTTCTTTACCTTTGCTTGGATAAAAAACTGTTTCATCTATTGCTTTTAATGCTTTATCTCTCAATTTATGACTTTCCATAGAAATAAACCACTGTGGTGTTGCCCTATGAACAAGCGGAGCTTTTGATCTCCATGAATGTGGATAAGAGTGAACTAACTGACCATTAAATAATAAATTTTTTTGTTCTTTAAGCTTTTCAATTACAATTGGGTTTGCTTTAAATATATGTGTTCCATTAAATAGTTTTACATTATTTGTATACTTCCCATCTCCATCAACAGTTTCAATTGCTTTAATTCCATTATTAAGGCATAAATTAAAATCATCAGGCCCATGACTCGGGGCGCAATGAACTATTCCTGTTCCTTGCTCAGTTGTTACAAATCTTGCTTGTAGCATTGGAATTTCAAGCTCATATCCAAGGTTTAAGAATGGATGATTGCAAATTGTATTTTTAAACTCTTTTCCTTTAAATGTTTTAAGTTTTTTATAATCTTTTAAATTACATTCTTTAATGACTGATTCTAATAATGCTTCAGCTATCACTATTTTTCTATTTTTAAAATCACCATCATCATTTAGTTGTAAGACCACATAATCAAGAGATTCATTATAAGCTAATGCCTTATTTGCTGGAATTGTCCAAGGTGTTGTTGTCCAAATCATTATCTCACATCCAGCCAACTCTTTAAAATCTGAGGTTTTAACTTTAAATACAGCATAAATTGTATCAGATTTATGATCTTGGTATTCTACTTCCGCATCTGCTAAAGCTGTTTTTTCAACTGTTGACCATAAAACTGGTTTAAATCCTTTATATAAACTTCCCTCTTTTAAAAATTTTCCAAGTTCTCTTACTATTTGAGCTTCAGCTTCAAAACTCATTGTAGAGTAGTAATTTTCCCAATCTCCTATCACTCCTAATCTTTTAAATTGGGTTTTATGAATCTCAATCCATTTCTCGGCGAATGATCTACATTCTTTTCTAAACTCTACTATTGGAACATCGTTTTTATTTTTTTTATTCTTTTTGTATTGTTCCTCAATTTTCCACTCAATTGGTAAACCATGGCAGTCCCAACCAGGAACATAAATACTATCTTTACCATCCATTTGGTGAAATTTTACAATTATATCTTTCAAGATTTTATTGAGAGCGGTACCCATATGAATATTACCATTTGCATAGGGAGGCCCATCATGAAGTATAAATTTTTCTTTTCCTTTACTGGAATTTCTTAATTCATCATAAAGATTAATTTTTTTCCAATATTCTATAATTTCGGGTTCCTTAGAAGGCAAATTAGCCTTCATAGAAAAAATGGTTTTTGGAAGGTTTATTTGTGACTTACTCATTAAGTTTTTTTTGCAATATTTAAATCAGTTTTTATTTGAGCTTTCAATTGATTAACATTTTTAAATTTTTTTTCATTTCTAATAAATTTTAAAAACTCTACTGATAAAAGCTTATTATAAAGATTTCCAGAAAAATTAAATAAATGAACTTCTAATAAGATTTTTTTTTGATTAAATGTAGGTCTATATCCAAGATTTGCAATTCCTTTAAGATGTTTTGTATTATTTTTTCTCAAAACTTTAACAGCATAAACACCTGGCTTTGCTATGACATAATCTTGAATGTCAATATTACACGTTGGAAAACCAATTTTTTTTCCGACTTGTCTCCCTTTTTTAACAACTCCTTGTATAGTCCAGTTTCTATTTAAAAGTTTGTTTGCCTTATTTAAAAATCCATTTTCTAAAAAATTTCTAATTAAAGATGAAGATACAATTTTTTTTTTTTTAATT
>CACJED010000041.1 GCA_902592285.1 uncultured Pelagibacteraceae bacterium
ATAAAAATGAATAAAAGAAGATCATTTATTACTGGTATAAAAAGCACAAAATTAAATAAACAAGAAATTAATTTTTTAAGAAAATATAAGCCTTGGGGCGTAATATTATTTTCAAGGAATTTAAATAACTTTAATCAAATTAAAAAATTAACTTCCAGTATTAGAAAAATTTTTAAAGACAATAATTATCCAATAATGATTGACCAAGAGGGTGGACGTGTAAATAGATTGCATAATCTTATATCATTAGACAATCTAACTTCAGAATATTTTGGAAAAATTTTTATTAAAGAAAAGAAAAAATTTAATTTAATCTACAAGTTATTCATTGATAAAATAAGTAATCTTTTATTAAATTTAGGTATTAATATTAATACAGTCCCCGTATTAGATTTAAGATATAAAGGCAGCTCAAATATAATAGGTGATCGATCTTTTTCAAAAAATCCTAAAATTGCCTCAGAAATAGGGAAATTATGTATTAAATACTTTAAAAATAATTCTATTGGAACTGTCATAAAGCATATCCCAGGACATGGTTTAGCTAAAGTTGATAGCCATTATTTTACTCCAACTGTGTCTAAAGATTTAAATTATCTTAAAAAAAATGATTTCAAGGTATTCGAGTCAAAAAATTCATTATTTGCAATGACTGCTCACGTTATTTTTACGAAAATTGATGCAGATAATACAGTTACACATTCTCAAAAATTGATAAAAATTATAAGAAATCAAATTAAATTTAAAAATTTAATTATTACTGATGACCTATCAATGAAAAGTCTAAAATATTCTCTTGCTGAAAATACCAAAAGAGCTTTTGATGCAGGTTGTAATCTTGCACTTCATTGTAATGGAAATATTAAAGAAATGACTGTGATTGCTGAAAATTCACCTATAGTTAACTCATTTATAATTAAAAAAACCTCAGAATTTTATAATAATTTAAGTTAATATTCACTAATGAACGAATCTAAAAATATTTTATTTGAAGTTGATGTAGAAAATTACAATGGACCGCTGGATGTTCTTTTAGATTTAGCCAAAGCTCAAAAAGTAAATCTTGAAGAAGTATCAATAACTAAATTAGCAGATCAGTTTTATAATTATATTTCTAATAAGAAAAATTTAAACTTAGAGGTTGCTTCAGAATATCTTTTAATGGCTACTTGGTTAGCTTATCTAAAATCTAAATTATTACTACCTGGGACACCAGATGAAGATTTTAAAGTACAAGAAGTTGCAGAAAGATTAAAACTACAATTAAAGAAATTAGAATTAATACGATTATTATCTGATCAAATGTTAAAAAGAAAAAGATTAGGTCGTGAAATAAGAACTAGAGGCATTAAAGGAAATATAAGATCAATTTATAGTTCAGAATATAGATTAAATTTATTTGAACTTTTAAAAGCATATTCTTCTATTTTAATGACAAAAGATTTTCAAAAAATGAATATTCCAAAATTACCAGTCTTTACAACGGAGGATGGTATTAAAACAATTGAAAATTTTTTTGGAAAATTGGTTGATTGGAAAAAACTAGATGATTTAATACCTACTAATTTTAGATCTGAAAAAAAACATAGAAGAACTGGTAAGGCTGGAATATTTGCAGGATCTTTGGAGCTTGTTAAGGAAGGAAATTTAAAAATTAAACAAAATAAATTGTATGAGGATATTTATATTAAAGAAAACTAATGAATAAAAAAAAAATAGATAATAAAAATAATGTAGTCAATTTTCCTTCAAAGTTAACTACAATAGAAAAAGAAATTGAAGCTATAATATTTGCTGCCTCTGAACCTTTAGATACAGATACAATAGAAAGTAAATTATCAAAAAAAATGGATATTGAGAAGTCATTAGAAAAATTACAAAAAGAGTATTCAACAAGAGGAATTAATTTAGTTTGTATTTCAAAAAAATGGTCTTTTAGGACTTCTCCTAATTTATCAAATCTAATGAAACAGGAAAAAACTGTTGAAAAAAAATTATCTAGAGCAGCAGTGGAAACTCTAGCTATCATAGTTTACCATCAGCCAGTTACAAGAGCAGAAATTGAGGAAATTAGAGGAGTTGCTTTTGGAACTAACACTTTAGATATATTGATGGAACTTAATTGGGTAAAACCAGGAGGTCGAAAAGATGTTCCTGGAAAACCTATTCAATACGTGACTACTGAAGATTTTTTAAGTCACTTTAATTTACAAAAACTCTCTGATTTACCAACTGTAGATGAATTGGGTGCAGCAGGATTGATTGATACTAGTAGTGTTGACAGTGCTATTTTTGGAACAGGAAAATTTTATAAAGAAAAACAAGATGTTAAAAAAGAGGATATTTACTCGAATATTGATGAAATGTTAAACAGTACACTTAATGAAAATGATAATAAATAAAAAGTGACTTTTAAAATATTATTAAACAGGTTATAATTTAATCATGAGTATAGGAATTTGGCAAATAGCAATTGTAGTCATCTTAGTTGTTTTATTATTTGGTAGAGGTAAAATATCAAGTTTGATGGGTGATGTTGCTAAAGGAATTAAAAGCTTTAAAAAAGGTATGGCCTCAGACGTAACAGATGAGTCAGACCCAAAAAATATTTCCGAAAATAATCAAGATACAAATAACAATAACAAAGAATAAATCACATGCCTACTATTGGTTGGTTTGAGATTTTGATAGTTGTTGCAATCGCTATCGTTATTTTAGGTCCAAAAGATTTTCCTATAATGTTAAAAAAAGCTGGCTCATGGATTGGTACTGCTAAAAAATACATAAATAATATTCAAAGTGAGGTATCAAATATTGATTTAGAAGAAAAAAAAATTGAAAATATAAAAGAAGATAAGAAGGAAAAAGATAATAAAGATGCGTAATGAGGAGCAAGAAGGCGGCTTTATAAGCCATTTAACAGAACTTAGAAAAAGATTAATTAATAGTTTTATTTTTCTTATAATTTTTTTTGTAGGTTGCTATATTTTTGCTGAACATCTTTATGGTTTTTTAGTTGAACCATTCGCTCAAGCAGTTAAAGATGATGGTACTGAGAGAAGACTTATCTTTACTGCTCTTCAAGAAACTTTTTTAACATATTTAAAAGTATCTTTTTTCGCTGCATTTTTTGTAACTTGTCCATTTATTTTAATGCAAATTTGGAAATTCATTGCACCAGGTCTTTATAAACATGAAAAAACTGCAATACTTCCTTATTTAGTTTTGACGCCAATACTATTTTTTTTAGGAGGTATGTTAGTTTACTATTTAATAATGCCTTTAGCGATTAAATTTTTTTTATCATTTGAAAGCTCCGGTTTATCAACTAATTTACCAATTCAATTAGAGGCAAAAGTAAATGAATATCTTTCTTTAGTAATGAAATTAATATTTGCTTTTGGTATAAGTTTTCAACTACCTGTGGTTTTAAGTTTACTTGCTAGAGTAGGTATTGTTGACTCACAATTTTT
>CACJED010000042.1 GCA_902592285.1 uncultured Pelagibacteraceae bacterium
ATGTATTAATTATTGGAGCAGGTCCCACAGGATTATTTACTGCTCATCAATTAAAATTAATTGGGCTTGATTGTGAAATAGTGGATAACTTAGATAAAATTGGTGGTCAATGTATAGAGCTTTATCCAGATAAACCAATTTATGATATTCCTGCAATACCCGAATGTACAGGTGAAGAACTCACAAATAATTTAATAAATCAGTTAAAACCTTTTGATATTAAATTTCATTTAAGTGAAAGGGTAGAAGAGGTAAAAAAAGTTAATGAAAATTGGATTGTAAAAACTAATAGTGGAAAAACATTTTCAACTCCAAATGTGATAATTGCAGGTGGAGTTGGTTCATTTGAACCAAGAAAATTTCCAGTTAAAGAATGTGAAAAATTTGAAAATAAATCTATTTTTTATTCAATTAAAGATAAAAAGATATTTGAAGGGAAAACAATTACAATTTTTGGTGGTGGTGACAGTGCACTTGATTGGGCGGTCGAACTATCTAATAATTCAAAGGTTAATTTGATACACAGAAGAGATGATTTTAGAGCTGCTCAAGCTACTGTCGATAAAGTACACGAGCTTGCGAATAATGGAAAAATAAATCTTTTTACAAAATATCAGATGGACTCAATTAAGGGCGACACGCAATTAGAAAGTATAGATATAAAAAATGATAATAATGAAATAAAAACTGTCAAAACAGACTACGTATTAGGTTTTTTTGGTTTGATAATGCAACTTGGCCCAATAGCTAATTGGGGTTTAAACATTGACAAAAAAACTATTGAGGTAGATACGGAAAAATTTGAGACCAATCAAAAAGGGATCTATGCAGTAGGAGACATATGTACTTATCCTGGAAAGCTAAAACTTATTTTATCTGGTTTTCATGAGGGTGCTTTAGCAGCAAGGGCATGTTTTAAATTAGCAAAGCCCAACGAGAAATACAGATTTGAGTTTACAACATCATCCAAGACTATAAAAAATCGTTTGGGTGTTAAAAGTGATTGAACTTTTTTCAGCTAATACTCCTAATGGTAAAAAAATAAGCATTATGCTTGAGGAGATAGGCTATGAATATAAAGTAACTAAAATTGATCTCGATAAAGGTGAGCAATTTAAAAGTGATTTCAAAAAAATAAGTCCATTTAGTAAAATTCCTGTAATTATTGATCATGAAAGTAATCAAAATGTTTTTGAGTCTGGAGCAATATTAATTTACTTAGCTGAAAAAAGTGGAAAATTTTATAACAACGAAGATAGATTGAAAATCAATCAATGGTTAATGGCTCAAATGGGTTACATTGGACCAATGTTAGGTCAACATCATCAATTTCATCACTATAATCCAGGAAAAAGTAAATTTGGAGAAGATAGATATTTTAAAATTGCAAAAAGAATATATCAAGAGCTCGATGAAAGATTATCAACTAATACTTATTTATCTGGAAACAATTATACTATTTCCGATATAGCAACATTTCCATGGATAGCTCGTCATGAATGGCATGATATAGGATTATCTCAATTCAAAAGTCTAACAAGATGGTATAATGAAATTTCTAAACGTGATGCAGTTATCAAAGGTTTTTCGTTTATGAATAAAAATGAGCTACCACCAAAAGTTTAACTAGCTCATTGAGTTAAGTAATCTCATTAATGAGACTATAATACCATGCCCAGACAGTTCTATTGCAAGGACTATGATAATAATTAAGATAATACTTTTGTTCATCTGGTAAATACAAATAATAACAGAATTATCCAAAAAAATGTATAATAGTAGTAAATATACTTTTTAGCAAATAATGAAGGAATTGAATTTTTTTTAGATTTAATTTTTTTCATAAAATATATTATCTTATGTTTATATGAGTAAAACAATTTCTTCAATAAATTAACATAATCAAATTATGTCAGAAGTTTATAAAATTGGAATTACAATCAAGAATAATCAGCCAATCAATGAAGTAAATTCAATTAACGTTTTAGCAAATCAAGGAATAGTTGGAGATAGACATTTTAATGAATTTAATGACCCATATAATCAAATTTCACTTATCGAATCAGAAAATATTGATTACTATAATATTAAATTTGGTCTTAATATTCCTTATATAGATTTTAGACGAAATGTTATCACTAAAGGTATTAAATTAAATAATTTAGTAGGTAAAAAATTTCAAGTTGGCAAAGTAAAATTAGAGGGTATTGATTTATGCCGTCCATGTAAACATTTGTCAGAAGTGTTGAATCAAGAAAATATCATTAAAGAATTTTTAAGAAGAGGCGGTTTAAGATGTCAAATATTGAATTCTTCAAAAATAGAAGTAGGAGATAAAATAAAAGTTTTGGATTGAAAAATAATTTTACTATAATTTAATTAGTCGTCAGCATGAACTTTTTCATTTTTTTCATGTTTCTCTTGTGCTGCAATTGTATATTTGGCTACAGGCCTTGCCATCAATCTTTTTAACCCGATTGGCTCAGCTGTATCTAGGCAATATCCGTAAGTATCATCTTTAATTCTCAATAAAGCTTTATCAATTTCTGAAATTAATTTTATTTGTCTGTTTATCGCTTTCATTTCAACATTTTTATCTGTGTAGGAACTTGCTTGATCAACAATATCAGCAGATATACTATTATCATCCATGCTTCCGTTGTATAAAGCTTCATTATTTGCAGTTACTAATTCTTTTCTCCATGCCTGAAGTTTCATTCTAAAATATACTTTGTGTTTATCAGACATATATTTTTCAGTTTCTTTTGGAATATATGTTTTTGAAATTCTAATTGGGGCTTTACTAATCTCTTTAGATTTTTTTATTGGTTTAGCTATTTTTTTGGTAACTTTTTTGATCTCAGCTTTTTTGGTTTTTTTAACTTTTTTTTTTATTTTTAATGTTTTTGCCATAGCTCTAAAATAGTCGCCGCGGAGTATATTCAGCAAAATTATAGTGTCAAGCTGGCTATATTTATGTAATTGTTAAATAATGGATGTTTTTAAAAGAAAAATTAACAATATCTTTTTTATATTTATTTTATCACATTTAATCATTTGGACCTTAGTTCCGTCACTTACAAATAAAAATTTACCATTAGACACTATTGAAGCTTTAGCATGGGGAAGTAATATAGATTGGGGTTTTGATAAACATCCTCCAGCAAGTGCTTTTTTTTCTGAAATATTCTATTTGATTTTTGGAGCTCAAGATTGGGCATACTATTTGTTAAGCCAAATATTTGTGTGTATTGCTTTTATATATGTATTTAAATTAGCAAATGAAATTTTTAATAATTTATTATTAAGTTTAATTTCAGTTTTACTTATTGAAAGTATTTTTTTTTATAATTTCACAA
>CACJED010000043.1 GCA_902592285.1 uncultured Pelagibacteraceae bacterium
TTAAAAGTTGCTTTACCATCTATCACAAATAAACTTGAGATTGCGTTTACTAATGTATCAACAGTTGAAATTGTTAAAGCTAAACCAAGAATTATAATTATAAAAGATAATAATTCAGTTTGATTATTTAATAATAATGAAAAAAAACCTAAATCAACTCTTGCTGACGGATCTACAGAAAAAGAAACCATTCCAATAAAACCCATCAAAAAAACAATTGGAACAATTATGAAAAAAGAAACTATCAACGCTGATTTTAAAGTTTTGTAATCTTTGGCTGCATAGACACGTTGCCAATTTCCTTGATGAAACAAATTAGTTGCAGCTACGGCAATAAAAAAAGTTAATCCAGCTGTATAACTTGGAATATAAGAATAGCTTAAAAGTTGTGGATTTTTTTCTCTTATAAAAGCAAACGAAAAATTATTACCTGTTGATGAGCTTATAATTGAAATTAAAATTGTCAAAAGCAAAATAATCATAACCATCTGTATATTATCTGTAAATATGGAAGCTCTTAAACCTCCATAAAGTGTGTAAGTTAATGTAGCCAAAAGAACTATTAATGCGGTAATCCAAAGATCTGTACCCGATAAATAATTAATCAAAACTGCAATTGCAGTCACTTCTGCGCAAAGAAAAATGAACATATAGAAAATAGTCATTAACAAAATAAGTTTGAATAAACTTTTTCCAAATTTTTTTCTCATGAACTCAATTAAAGAAGAGCCTTTAGGAAATTCTGATCTAATTTTTTTTCCAAAATATATTAAAAAAATCATTGGAAATGCGGTGCCAAACGCATAACCAATTACAGCACCTACGCCACCCCAAGTAGCAGCAGCAATAGGTCCAAATAAAATCCAGGCACCTAACGCAGATGCAACGAGACTTGTTGTAAGTGAAAATAATTTAATATTTCTATTAGCTGTTAAATAATTGTTAATACCTTGAAATTTTTTTGAATGATAAATTCCAAAAATGGCAAATATTAAACAAATAATTATTACTAACAATAATGAGGATGTTTGATTTAAAAAGTATGAATTATTCATTTTTCCCTTTCTGAATTACCGGACAGGTTATGTGGGTATAATCTCAGTCTGTTAAGACACCCCTTAATATAATATACCTCTATTTAGAAATAATTTAAAGATAATAAAAATAATTGGTTATTCATTTACTGAGTTTTATTATCCATTATTTCGACCATACATTGAGTAGCATACTCTCTCCACTCGGATGAATTTTTACTTTTTAAACTATTTAAATGGTCTCTATTATTTTTAAGATCTTGTTTATGTTTTATCTTATCTACTTCGTCTAAATTAGCTTCCATATTATCTAAATTTGACTCCATGGCTTTAATCCAATTATTTCCAAGTTCTACGCATTTTTTATCGTTTTTTTCATCACATATTTGTTTAAAGAAATTGAATATTACATCATCTGTTTTTATTGAATTACTCATTATTTTTACATTCACCTATTGAGCCTAAACTACATTTTGATCCATCAATCCATACAGAATTATTTAAATTTGCCCCTTCAAATGAAGCATTAGTAATATTTGAGCCAGTAAAATCTGAACCAAATAAATTACTATCTTTAAAATTTGCTTCGATTAGAGATGCACCTTTAAAATTTGCCCTTGTAAGATTTGCGCTAGTAAAATTAGATTTTTCAAAATTTCCACCCTCAAGGTTAGACTCATATAAATTAGCTCTAAAAAAAGAAGCCTCAGCAAAGTTACCATTAGACAAATTACTATTCATTAAAATTGATTTATCTAAATTAACCTTGATAAAACTAATAAATGATAAGTTTGAGTTTGGTGCATAAGCTCTACTTAAATCTTGCTCTTCAGAAAATTGACAGAATGAATAATCCACTCCATCACCTAGAGGATCATCACAAGCTGCAAAAGAATTAATCTTAGAAAATAAAATAATTAATAAGATTATGAATATTTTTTTCATTAAAAGAAAAAATCTATTTCTTCAAACAATTATTAATTAATATTGCCATTAAGATCCAAATTATAAATACTTCACCATTAGAAAAATTGTAATCTGCGCCTGCAAAACCTGCTATAATATTTAATCCATAAATTATAATAGTTGACGCAACTAGACTGATAACTAAATCTCTTAATGCACATAAATACTTCATAGTTAAATTTTATACAGATTTAATAATTATGTAAACTTGAATAAAATAAATTAGATTTGGAAATTTTGTACTCGTTTAAATTGAAGTATAAAAGATATCGAGAATCTACAAAATTAAAAGGTTGTATTCAATAAATATATTTATTCAAAACTATAATAAATTAATTGAATACAACCTTGCTAAAGTTTAACTTAAATATTGAAGGAGGTTATTTAAATGAATGTAAAGCCACCTGACACTTAGCTGGGTAGCCACATATCTCAAAAACAATCAAAACTTAAAATCCGTTTGGATTTAAATGCCAAAGAGGCTAAATAGAGGAGCTCTTTTGGTGAAAGAGCTGAAAGAGCGAACCTCTCATAAAAATTCTCAAAAAAATTAATGAGGAGCTCTATACTTACTGTGACAAGCCTTACAATTAGCCCACATAAATTTTTGTAATGTGCCTCTTATGTCATCTGAATCTTCAATAATTCTAGTTAACTCAATCATATCTGTTGAGGCTTTAGTCATTAAATTATTAAAATTTTCTTTATCTTCCCAAATTATTGGCAATGCTTCTGTTTTAAAACCCTCTTGTGTATTTTCAGGAAAATAATCAATTAAAATTTTATAATTTTCACTCATTTCAAGCATTAAGCTTTTAGCTTTTTCAAAATCTCCTTTAGATGCAACTGCTTGCACTCTTTTAGCAGTGCTGTAGTTTTTACTAAATAATGCTTTTCTTCCTTTAATAATTTCCTCAACTGAAAGTTCTGAGTTAGCAGGAAATGAAAAGGTCAAAATAACTAATGTAAAGAAAACATATTTTAAAGTATTTGTAGTATATTTAATTAACATATGAGATTGAAAAATAGCTTAACAGAATATGGATTATTTTCCAAAATATTTCATTGGTTAAGTGCCGCAGTTCTGTTTGCTCAAATACCACTTGGTTTTTATCTAGTAGATTTAGATTTTAGTGAAAAACGACTTTTTATTGAAAATGTTCATGTAACTATTGGTTTGGGTATTTTTTATCTAACAATATTAAGATTAATTTATAAACTTTTTAATCCTACACCAGCTTTAGGA
>CACJED010000044.1 GCA_902592285.1 uncultured Pelagibacteraceae bacterium
CTTTCTTTTAGTCACAAAACTAATATTTAATCTATTTCTATTTTTGTTAGCCAGTTTCCCAAAAAAAATAGTCGTGTATTTATTAGTAATCTTCTTTTGTTTAATAAGGTTTTTGAATTCCTCATTTTTTGAAAGAGCAAGGATTTTGCTTTTCATTCAGATTCAATTATTTTTTTTTAACAGTTGACGAAACTGTTAAATTTTTTCTACCTCTTGCTCTTCTTCTTTTTAGAAGTTTTCGACCACCTTTTGTCTTCATCTTGGATCTAAATCCGTGTTTTTTTAATCTTTTGCCCTTTTTAGGCTGGTAAGTTCTTTTCATAATTGTTGTTAAAAATTAATTAAATTTCGCCCTTTATAGTAATTAAATATATAAATAGCAAATAGAAGATTTTATTATTAACATCTAAATCAATGGCAAAATCAAAAAAAATTAAATTATTTATTGGTCTATTTTATATTTCAGCTGTTAGTCTATTTTTATATTTTTTATTCACTAAATTTAGTTTTCATGAAATTACTAGTTATGATTTCATAAAAAATAATCGAAATTATTTTTTTGAACTTCGACAAACAAATTTATTTTTACTTGGGATATTATTTATCTTATTTGCAACTATTTGGGTTTTTGCTGCTGGGTTTGGTTCACCATTAGCCTTGTTTGCTGGATTTATTTTTGGGAAATGGTTTGGATTATTTTTTGCTCTCATAGGAATGACATTAGGCGCAACTTTACTTTACATCTTTGCGAACTATTTTTTAAAAGAAATGATTAGAGATAAATTTTTAAATCGTTTTAATAAACTTGAAGAAAAGTTTAGAAAATCTGAATTTATGTATTTATTAATTTATAGATTTGTAGGAGGAATTCCATTTCAGATACAAAATGTTTTACCATGTATATTTGATGTAAAAGTATTTAATTTCTTTTGGTCAACATTTTTAGGAATGATACCTTCATTATTTTTAGTAATTTCAATTGGCAGTGGTCTTGAAGAAATAATTGATCAAAATTTAGAGGCTCCAAGTTTAATTGATTTGATAACATCTCCGTCGATATATATTCCAATGATTGCTTTTTTTGGTTTGCTAGGAATTACTATTTTTTTTAGAAAAATATTTTACAATAATTAATGGTGCTCCCACCCTGTACTGACCAGGGAACTAGTCATTACCAATGACTTGTTATGCCATTTAACTACAGGAGCATGTATAAACATTTATATTTCATTGATAATAAAGCACTTTTTTCAAATTATTGCCTTAATTTTTTTATTAATATGCATTATACACACTTGAGGATTTTTTATGGGCATTCATTACGATTATAAATCTACTAAAAGCGCAAAGCTAATGGAAAAGCAAGCGAAGAGAGAGAAAAAGTTAGCTGAAAAAAAAGCTAAAAGATTAGCTAAAGAAGGCACAAAAAAAGAAGATTCAAAAGTACCAGCTTTAGATGCTTCTAAACCAATAACCTTAGACTTTTTAACTAATCCAAATAAAGAATGAGTACCAAAGAAAAAAACGAGCGTTTAAGTTTGGCCCTTAGAAAAAATTTAAAAAAAAGAAAGCTTTTTCAAAAAAAATATAAAAAGAAAAATAAATAATGTCAGTCCTTTCAGACAAATGGATTAGAAAAATGTCAAAAGAGGCAGGAATGATCTCACCATTTGAGGAAAAACAAATAAGAGGAGAAAGTATCTCCTATGGACTTTCATCTTTTGGTTATGATGCAAGAGTTTCTAATGAGTTTAAGATTTTTACAAATGTAAATTCAGAAATTGTGGATCCTAAAAATTTTAAACCAACAAATTTTGTAACTAAAAAACTATCTGAGTGTATTATTCCACCTAATTCATTTGTTTTAGCAAGAACAGTAGAAAAATTCATAATCCCTAATGATGTACTTGTGATTTGTCTTGGAAAGTCAACATATGCAAGATGTGGAATTATAGTTAATGTAACCCCTTTGGAGCCAGGTTGGGAAGGGTATGTAACTTTAGAATTTTCAAATACCACACCTTTACCTGCTAAAATTTATGCAAACGAAGGAGTAGCTCAGTTTATCTTTTTAAAAGGTAATGAAAAACCTGAAGTAACTTATGCTGATAGAAATGGTAAGTATATGGGACAAACTGGGGTAACTTTACCTAAAGTTTAATCATGCAAAAATTAGAAGTCTTTGGAGCAAACAAGCTCAAGGGACAAATTAAAATATCAGGCTCAAAAAATGCATCATTACCCATTCTTGCTGCAACTATTTTATCAAATAAAAGAATAATCATTAAAAATCTTCCTAAAGTTCGAGACATTAAAACAATGATTGTGTTGCTTCAATCATTAGGTTCTAAAGTCAAATTTAGTCGTAATCAAGTTTCAATAAATAATCATACACAAAAAAAGAGATTTGCATCTTATAATTTAGTAAAAACAATGAGAGCGGGTATTTTAGTTTTAGGCCCTCTACTTGCAAGGCATAAATCAGCCAAAGTATCTTTACCAGGTGGATGTGCAATAGGAACTCGACCTGTAGATATACATCTTAAAGCATTATCTAAATTAGGAGTGAAATATAAAATAAATCAAGGATATGTAATTGCCAATGCCCCAAAAGGATTGAGGGGAAATACAATTAAATTTCCTAAAATTTCAGTGGGAGCTACTGAAAATTTGATTATTGCAGCAAGTTTTGCAAAAGGAACAACCATTTTATCAAATTGCGCAATTGAACCAGAAATTAACG
>CACJED010000045.1 GCA_902592285.1 uncultured Pelagibacteraceae bacterium
GCAATTAATTCTTTAAATTTTTGAAACTCTGCGAGTTGTAAAGCATCAACATCTAAATTCTTATAAATTTGATTTTGATCTCTAAGCTCTTTATTTTTTTTAATTAAAGATCCAGCAATTAATAGTACTAAAAAAAGTATTATTAAAATAATCTCAGTAATTGTAAGATTTAGTAATTGTCGTCTTCTTTCCCTGAGATCTGTCACTTATTTTTTTTTTAAATTTTCTGATATAAATTTAGCTACACTTACCAAGTTTTTAGTAAGATTTTCTAAAACATCTTTGCTGTTAGCGAACTCATCATTTAATAATTTTGATTGGCTTTTAATCGAAGCATTCAATGATCTAAAATTTTCAGTTACTTTGTGTATTTCACTTTCTGCAGAACTCTTTTTTAAACCCGACTCCAAATTGTTTAAAGTTTTAACAATATCATCTACAGACTCTTGAAATTTTTCAAATTTATCTGCTGGAATATTTATTCTAGAAATTTTACGTGTTATATCTGAAGCTTGTCTGTTAAATTCTTCAATTACATTTTTAGACTTTTCAGTACTTTCTTGAAGTATTTTACTATTTTCAACCATATACCTTCTCAGACTTGAAGAGCTATCTTGTAAAGCTTTATCTGTATTTTTCGAAATTGCGATAGATTGATTTCTTAGTATATCAATAGATTGAACTAATTGGGTATTGAGTTTTCGTGCAGAGTCTGAAATTTGTCTTTCTGATTTTTCTTTCATCTCATCTAAAGATTCTCTGAATTGACTTAAAATTATTCTACCTATTAAACCAACTAAGGTAGTTGTGATTGCGATACCGAAATTTTTAAGAAGTTCATTGATATCTTCTTCAATACCAAACAAAGAAACAGCTAATGCAGTAAGCGTATACAAGAAACCAAGATAATAAAAACTATCACCCATTTGTTCATCTCTTACAAATGTATTCATTTTTTTATTTAAAAATATGACACCTAGGAGATACACCATCATTAAAGCAATAAGCGCTATTGTTGATGTGTATTTACCGGGAAAATTTTGTCCAAAAAATATTACAAATGCTCCAACAATATAAGCCAAACCGAAAGCATATTTAACTGAACTGTCATCTAATTTATCAAAAAAGGATTTTTTAATTTTTACCATTATTACCCATCTACAAAAGTTATCTTAAAATCTTCTGCTTTATTTCCATTTACAAAGAATTGTGCCCAAAAATTAGTGAAATATTTATTTTCTTGCATTTTTCTAGAGCCATCTCTTTTTATTATTAATAGCTTTATAGAAACATTTTTACTTAAATTTGTTTTAACTTTAGAAAAATATTCACTTTTTTTAAATGTTGAAAAAGAAGGTAAATTATTTTGATACATTGATATTCCGTCTGTATTTTGAATCATGTCTGAAAGTATTATTATTTCATTATCGATACCATTAAATCCTTTAAATTCATTTAAAGCAATTAGTTGAAACATTTCCATAACAGGAGATGAATTTTGAGAAGTATTTTGAAATATAATATTATTAACCGTATCAGAAATTTGTTCTGAAAATCCCTCTTCCCATTTTGTCCTTATTTCTTTTGGATTAATTGAGATTTTGTCATATGTGCTTTCTATTTCCTCATATGTCCCTGGATTACACATTGAGATCTTTCGGCTTTTATTTAAATCAAGTTCTTCATCAAGAGTGTAAATGGTTAAACTATGATGTTTAGGTATGATTTTTTTTAATTCCTCAATCTCTTTTAAAAAAAACTCTTTTTGTGCTTTATTTAATGGATCAGTCAAATCAAGCAAAGCAACTGTTTTTCCAAAACGATCTTTATTATCCTTTGGACAAAAAGTAATTGGGTCAATCTTAATTTTTTTAATTTCATTACTAAAGAAAAAATAAGCAATCGAAATACAAATAAGAGTAACCAAACCCATGATGATATAGCCAATTAAATCTCCAGATCTTTTTCTATCTCTAAAACTCATTAAATTAATTTATTTTTTTTCTCTATTACTCTAAAACGATCAATTGCACTTTCATAATTACTTGTAATTTCACTTTTGGCTTTAGTTAAATGAGATCCTATTTGATCTACATATCGAGAAGTTTTTTTTAAGATTTCTTTATTATTTTTTACATTGTTTGCTAATGTAAAATTATCATCAAATTTAAATGACTTATTAAAGTATTTGGGTTTAGATTTAGTACGAGCAGACTCATTATTTTGCTGATACTCTCGCAAACAAACATTGCAAGCTTTTTCAAGATAACCATGACTATTTTGTAATTTAGATAAATAACTTTCTTCATCAGCTATAATTGATTTTGATATATTGTGATTTACAGTTAAGTCATCAGATAGTTTAGAAACTTCTCTAATTTGACTTTTTTGGATTTTATCTAACTCCTCTTCAATTTTAGTTTTTGTATTATTGTATTCTTCTCTTGCTTCTTCCAGTTGACGATGAATTTTTCCATAACCTGGGTATGGATCATCCATTTTATATGATGTTACAAAAGCAATAATAGCTGCAATAAAACCTATTAAAAATAAAAACCAATCATTAAGTGATAAAGGGCTATTTAGTGTGAACATGTTATTAAATACTTCATTAAAGTTAAATGTTGTTTCATTTTTTGTGGCTAGATTTGCAATTGCTCTATAATTCGCAACAAAATAATTTAATAATAAAGATAGAAACAAAAATAAACCAAGAGAA
>CACJED010000046.1 GCA_902592285.1 uncultured Pelagibacteraceae bacterium
TACTTGTAATATAAAAAAAACCATCATTATCGAAATATCCCAAATCTCCAGTCCTAAGTTTATAATTACTTTGATTATTAAGTTTTAAGTCTTTAAAACTTTCTGAATATCCCATAAATACATTCTTTCCTTCACAAACAATTTCTCCTTCTTGAAAAGATAATTTTATTTTTTTTCCATTGTTATCAATTAAATAAATTTTATTCCCATTAGTACCTTGTCCGATACTACCTATTTTTTTACTAGAAAACTGTGGCTTCAAATATGAAATGCGAGGTGATGCTTCTGTTTGGCCATACATAGAAAAAAATTTTAATTTATTTTTTTTACAAAAGATATTTATTTCATTTAAAATTTTTCTTTCAAGTTTTCCGCCAGCTTGAGTTAAATATCTTAATGAATTGATTTTGATATTTTTTAAACCAATTCTGCTTAGCATCTCATATGTGTAAGGTACACCGTTAAATGATGTAATTTTATTCTTTTTAAAGATTTGCCAAAATTTTTTTTCAATTAGAGAATAATTTGAAATTATTATAGACCCGCCTTTTTCGAAGTGAGTATTAATTATTGAAATCATATAACTGTAACTAATCGGTAAATTTGTTATTGCACTATCATTTTTATTAATCTTTAAGTATTTGATTATTGTGTCAGTATTGTGCTTAATATTTTTTCTAGATAATTTGGCAAATTTAACTGAACCCATTGATCCCGAGGTCGATAATAATAGAGATAGGTCTTTGTTAAAAATTATTTTTTTATTAATTTTATTTTTAAGTAAAACCTCATTGAAGAAATTATATTTCTCAATACACTTTTCCTTAAATAAAAATTTATTTTTTGATGCTAAAAAAATATAGTTTGGTTTGTAGTTTTTAAAAATTTTAAGAATATCTTTTTTTTTTGTTTTTGAATCTACGATTATTGCAACATGATTATTAATGATACAAAAAATATATGAGAGTAAAGAGCCAATTGTATTCTCTGAAATTATTAATACTAAAGATTTTGTTTTTATTTGTTTTTTAATTTTATTTATTTCTAATAGCACCTCTTTATAAGTTAATCTTACAAGATCTCCATCATGCAAAGCTATTTTATTACCAAAATTAGCGAAGGACTTGAATAATCTCATTTTAAAGATTTATCTATTTTTTAAACAAATTAATTATTTTTTTTGTTATCCCACTGGCATCTAATCCATGATATTTTAATAAATGATCATATTTCGCGGTAGGACCAAATTTATCAGGTAATGAAAAAGAATAAAGTTGAGAATTGATTTTGTATTTTAAAATTTTTTCTGCAATTATACTTCCCAGTCCCCCCACTGTTGTATGTTCTTCAAAAGTTATGATTTTTTTATATTTAGAGAGTAATTTAGTTATGCTTTCATCGATAGGTTTTAAAGAAACGATATTTACGAGTTCAGCACTAATTTTTTTTTTTTTTAAAGTATTTAATGATAATTTAATTTGACCTAATATTGATCCGTGCGAAAGAATTAGAACATCACTACCTTTTGATAAAGTAATATTTTTTCCAAATCTATATTTATAATTTTTTTCATACACATTAACTGAGCCAGGCACTCCTGTGAGTCTAATATAGCTTGGACCTCTATCATTAAAAGCATAATCGTTTAAGACTTTACCTAATTCAGAGCAATCTGCCGGACAAGTTATATTCAGATTTGGAATGGTTCTCATAATTGCAATATCTTCTAATCCAAAATGGCTATTTCCTAGGAACCCCATTGATAGACCGCTTCCCAATGCCACAAGGTTTACATTATGTTTCATATAGCCCAAGTTCATTCTAATTTGTTCACTTGCTCTCATTGAAAGGAATGGAGCAAAGGAAGTAACAAAAACTTTATAACCTTCGTCAGCGAGTCCTGATGCTACACCAATTAAATTTTGTTCACTTATTCCAATAGAAATATATTGATTTGGAAATTCAATTTTAAATCTCGCAAGACCAGAAGACCTTCCTAAATCTGCACTTAAAATAATTAACTTTTTATTTTTTTTTGCAATATCTAGCATGAATCTACCAAACATTGCTCTTGGTCCCATTCTGGACCATTGTTTTGTATCAGTTGAATTAAAATTCATACCTAATTAAGATTTATTGATTTAATAGATTGCAAATACAACTCTTTTGTTAATCTACCATGATGCCAATCATTATTGTTTTCCATAAAATTAACACCTTTTCCTTTTATTGTTTTTATAATTATTGCAGTTGGTTTTGTTTTTGAATTTTTCTTAAATGCCTTAATCAAATCTGGAATGTTGTGACCATCACAACTGTTAACATGCCAACCAAA
>CACJED010000047.1 GCA_902592285.1 uncultured Pelagibacteraceae bacterium
AGCTTTATCAAATTATATGCTGGATAAACATGTTTTAGAAAATGGATATAACGAAATTTCACCCCCTTTGGTGGCTTCCGAAAATACAATGTATGGTACTGGCCAATTACCTAAATTTGAAAACGATCAATTTGAAATCAAATTAGATGAACCCTCAGAAAGAAAATTTTTGATTCCTACAGCAGAGGTTATTTTAACAAATATCGTAAAAGATAAAATTATTGATTTAAATAATTTACCCATGAGATTTGTAGCATCAACGCCATGCTTTAGAAAAGAAGCGGGTAGTTATGGAAAAGATACTAAAGGAATGATCCGACAGCATCAATTTTATAAAGTTGAGATGGTTAGTATTGTTGAAAAAGAAAATTGTTTAGAAGAACTTGAGAGAATGACAGACTGTGCCACAAGAATATTGGACGATCTTGGATTACCTTATAGAAAAATGATTTTATGCAGTGGAGATATGGGATTTAGTGCTGAAAAAACATATGATATTGAAGTTTGGTTACCCTCAGAAAATAGATATAGAGAAATTTCTTCATGCTCATCTTGCTCAACTTTTCAAGCTGTAAGAATGAAAACTCGATATAAGAATAGAAATAAAGAAACTGTATTTGTAGGAACTTTAAATGGTAGTGGTCTAGCTATAGGAAGAACTTTAATTGCTATCATGGAAAATTATCAGCAAAGCGATGGATCTATCATTATTCCAGAAAAATTAAGACCTTACATGAATAATTTAGAAAAAATTTCATTTAATTAAAGTTGTTTTAATTTACTAAGTAGTATAAATAATCAGCTTAAATAAAGGAGTTTTATGGAGAGTTCAGGAATTGGTCAGTTTATCCCATTAATTTTAATTTTTGTTATATTTTATTTTTTTCTAATCAGACCACAACAGAAAAAAGTCAAAGAACATAAAGCAATGGTTCAAGCTTTAAAAAGGGGAGATAAAGTTATTACTTCAGGAGGGATAACAGGCACTGTTGAAAGAATAATTGATAACGATAAAGTTGAAGTTGTAATTGCTGAAAATGTAAAAGTTGAAATTATTAGATCAACTGGAATTCAAGGTTTATTAAATTCTACAGAAGTTAAAAAATAAATTATTTATATATAGGAATGTTATATTTTTCTAAGTTAAGAATAATATTCGTTTCAATTGTTTGCTTATTATTTATCTTAATAACTTCAAACAATTTTTTAGATCAAGAAAATAGATTTTTTAATAAAAAGATTAATCTTGGTCTTGATTTACAGGGTGGCTCTTATCTTTTACTTGAAATAGATAATTCTCCAGTCATTGAACAAAAACTTCAAAATACATCAACTTTGATTAAAACATACTTTAGAGAAAAAGATATTCGTATTGGCAATATATCTCTATTAGATGATAAAATAAGATTTTCTGTAGAAGATCAATTTAAGCAAAAAGTTATTGATCAATTTAATGATGAAAATAGTGATATTAATCCTTATTACCCAAGATTTAAATCACATCAATTTGAAATTAATGATGATGGAAATTCACTTGAGTTAAGTTTTTCAAAACAAGGTCTTGTTGAATTAAAAACATCTTCTCAAGATCAAGCTCTAGAAATTGTTAGAAGAAGAATAGATGAAATTGGAACCAATGAACCAAATATTCTTAAAAGAGGCAATGATCGTGTTTTAGTTGAATTACCCGGTTTAGATGATCCGATGAGAATAAAATCATTATTAGGAAAAACTGCAAATTTAACATTCAGATTTGTATCTAATGACAATCAAGACTCTTTTGGAGTTGAGAAAATTCAATATGAAGATGGTTTAAATGAAGATTTTGTTAGTAAAAGAATTATTTTAAGTGGAGATAATTTGTTAGATGCACAACCTAGAATGAATAGTCAAACTAATGAAACAGTTGTTTCTTTTACTTTGGACAGAGTAGGGGCAAAAAGATTTGGTAAAGCCACATCATCAAATATTGGAAGACAATTAGCTATTGTTTTAGATGGTAAAATAATTAGTGCTCCAGTTATTAGAGATACTATAGCAAGTGGAAATGGCCAAATAAGTGGAGGATTTACATTTCAATCAGCTACAGATCTTGCTTTATTATTGAGATCTGGTGCATTACCAGCACCTTTAAATATTATTGAGGAAAGAACAGTAGGACCAGATTTAGGTCAAGACTCA
>CACJED010000048.1 GCA_902592285.1 uncultured Pelagibacteraceae bacterium
ACACATATGTAAATTCGGTGTATCATACCATTCATCTGGTAATGTTTTAGTAATTGGCATTGTACCTTTAATTAGTAGATGAAATCTTACTTTCCAGTACCCAAAATTAGGAATGGTGACTATTGCTTTTTTTCCAACTCTTAAAAGTTCATCTAATACTAACTCAGGATTTAAAAAAGCTTGAAGTGTTTGGCTTAAAACAACATAGTCAAATGATTTATTTGGAAATTGTTTTAAGTCTTTTTCAGCATTTCCTTCAATTACCGTTAAACCTTTTGCAATGCATTCTTGTACTTTCATTTTTGATATTTCTAATCCTCTAATATTCGCATTTTTGTTATCTTTTAAAAATTTCATCAAAATCCCATCAGCACAACCTACATCTAAGACTTTTTTATCTTCCTCAATTAAATCAGCAATAACTTTAAATTCATTTTTCATACTTTGTTTTCTATGTAGGATTTATCTAAAAAGTTTTTAAGTGCATTTAAAAAATCTGGCACATCTAGTAAAAATGAATCGTGACCTTTATCTGACTCTATTTCTACAAATCCAACATCAGCTCCAATTGAATTTAAAGCAATTACAATATCTTTATTTTCTTGGGTTGGATAAAGCCAATCTGAAGTAAATGAGATTATAAAAAATTTTGCTTTTGTATTTATAAACGCTTCTGAAAGATTACCTTTGAATTGTTTAGCTAAATCAAAATAATCCATTGCTCTTGTAATATAAAGATAACTATTTGCATCAAATCTATCTACAAAAACTGAGCCTTGATATCTTAAATAACTCTCTATTTGAAAATCAGCGTCAAATCCAAACTTAAGGTCTTCTCTTTCTTGTAATTTTCGTCCAAATTTTTCCTGCAAACCTTTTTTTGATAAATATGTTATATGAGCTGCCATTCTGGCTACCGCTAACCCTTTACCTGGATTAGTATTATTTGAAGTATAATTACCATCTTTCCATTCACCATCAGCCATTATTGCTTGTCTACCTAATTCGTTGAAAGCGATGTTTTGAGCTGAATGACTTGAGGTAGTCGCTATTGGTATAACTGTTTTAGATTTATCAGGGAAGTTGCTAATAAATTGAAGAACTTGCATTCCACCCATTGAACCACCTGCTATAGAAAATAGTTTATCTATACCAAAATGATTTAGTAAATTATATTGTGCGTTCACCATATCGTTAATAGTAATGACAGGAAAATTTGTTCCTAATATATTTTGATTATTAGGATCTCTTTGATTTGGCCCATATGAACCCATGCATCCACCAATTACATTAGAACAAATTACGAAATATTTATTTGTATCTATGGCCTTATCAGGGCCCACTGCATAACTCCACCAACCCTCTTTATTAGTTACGGGGTTTACTCCAGTTACAAATTGATCTCCTGTTAGTGCATGAAAAACCAAAATTGCATTGTCCTTTTTGGAGTTAAGAGAGCCATAAGTTTCATAGGCTATTGGAAAATTTTTGATAGTCTTTCCACAGTCTAGTTTCAAAGGTTTTTTAACAATTAAAGTTTTTATTTTTTTCTCAATGTTCATATTTAAGCCTTTTTTGAATTGTGAGAAAAAAAACTATTTTAGCGGTTTTTTTTAAGCGCTCGCAATTCAGTTAAATCAGCGCATAATTTTTTTACTAGAAGTTATTTATTATGTCAATTTTTTAAAAAAACCTCTTATTCTATATAAAAAATTGTAATTTTATCTATAAAGAGCTCATAAATTAAAAAAATGACAACTCCAAATTTTAAAAAATTTAATATTGAAGCTTACAGGCCTGGTAAATCAAAAGTTAAGAAACTTAAGAAGGTGATTAAGTTATCTGCAAATGAATCTGCCTTAGGCATGAGTCCTAAAGCTAAGAAAGTTATATTAAATAAAAACTTTAATTTAGATAAATATCCTGATGGTAAATCTCAAAATTTGAGGAATGCTATATCAAATGCATACAAATGTAATCCAGAGAAAATTATTTGTGGAGCAGGCTCAGATGAAGTTATTCAAATGATCTGTCAGTTATTT
>CACJED010000049.1 GCA_902592285.1 uncultured Pelagibacteraceae bacterium
GACTCTCATAGAATACCTAAAATAGATATTCTTTTAGAGGATAATCAAATTTGGAGAGCTAAGAACTTCACTGCTCAAATAATTCATATCCCTGGTCATACTTCAGGTCATATTTGTTTTCACTTTTTTAATGAAAAGTTAGCATTTACTGGAGACACACTTTTTTCTCTAGGCTGTGGAAGAATTTTTGAGGGTACTTATGAGGAAATGTTTAGATCTTTAAATAAAATTAAGTCTTTGCCAATGGAAACTAAAATTTATTGCGGTCACGAGTATACACTTAATAATTCAAAATTTTGTATAAAACATGATCCCAAAAATGAAAAATTAAAAAAAAAAATTGAGAATATAAGAAAAAAAATTAAAGATGGTCTACCTACAATACCAACAACTATACATGAAGAGTTAGATTGTAACATCTTCCTTAGAACAAAAGATTTAGAAAGTTTCTCAAAACTAAGAGATTTAAAGGATAATTTTTAATTTATTCGACTTGACTATATACTCGCTCAGTCTATATTGCGCTAATTAAATTTAACAATAATACTATGTCATACGCAGTAATTCAAACAGGTGGAAAACAATATAAAGTTAAGTCTGGTGAAATTTTAAAGATAGAAAAATTAGCTGACCCAAAACCTGAAAAGAAACTAGAATTTAAAGAAATTCTTGCTTACGGTGACGATAAGATTATTGAAGTTGGAACACCAACAGTTGCTGGAGCAAAAGTTGAAGCTGAACTAATTAAAAATGGAAAAAATAGAACAATTTTAATATTTAAAAAAAGAAGAAGACACAACTCTAGAAGAAAAAATGGGCACAGACAGGAATTTTCAATGATTAGAATAAATAAAATTTTTTCAAAGGACGGAAAAGTGTTAGCAGCTGCTGAAAAAAAAGTTGAATCTGTCAAAAAAAAAGTGGTAACTGCTAAAAAAGAAAAAAAATAATTAGGTAAATTATGGCAACAAAAAAAGCAGGTGGTTCGTCAAGAAACGGTCGTGATAGTGCAGGTCGTAGACTTGGTGTAAAAAAATATGGTGGTGAAACTGTAATACCTGGAAATATAATTGTACGTCAAAGAGGCACAAAAATTTTCCCTGGAGAAAATGTTGGGATGGGAAAAGATCATTCAATTTTTTCAGTAATAAAGGGCAAAGTAGTTTTTAAAAAGACTAAAGCAGATAGAACTTTCGTCTCAGTAAAACCCAATTAATAGTACAACTACAAGAGATGTTGTATTATGAAATTTTTAGATCAAGTTAAAATATACGTTAAAGCAGGTAATGGTGGCGACGGTTCGCCAAGCTTCAGAAGAGAAAAGTTTATAGAATTTGGAGGTCCTGATGGTGGAGATGGAGGTAAAGGTGGGTCGGTAATTCTAAAATCTGAGCAAAATTTAAATACTTTAATTGATTACCGTTATCAACAACATCATAAAGCTGAAAGAGGTGAAAACGGAATGGGTCAAAACAGAACTGGAAAAAGTGGTGATGATTTAATTCTTAAAGTTCCTGTGGGCACACAAGTTTTTGAAGATGACAATAAAACGTTAATTTATGATTTTATAAAACCAGGTGAAGAATTTATAGCAGCAGCTGGAGGCAAAGGTGGATTGGGTAATACTCGATTTAAGAGTTCAACCAATAGAGCGCCTAGAAAATTTACTAAAGGTGCTGCCGGTGAAAATTTTACAATTTGGTTACAATTGAAAACCATTGCAGATATAGGAATTATTGGATTGCCTAATGCAGGTAAATCCAGTTTGTTAGCTTCAATTACAAACGCAACTCCTAAAATTGCGAATTATCAATTCACAACTTTGAATCCAAATTTAGGTGTAGCATCGTATGACGATAAAGAAATTACAATAGCAGATATACCTGGATTAATAGAAGGGGCTCATGAGGGAACTGGATTAGGAATAAAATTTCTAAAACACATTGAGAGATGTAAAACTATTTTGCATTTGATAGATATTACTGTAAAGGATATTGAAGAAGCTTAT